>JBAPPP010000152.1:0-4521 GCA_049280175.1 Rhodanobacter sp. | reverse complement strand
GCAAGCAGGGGGAGGAGCGAAACAAAAGCAGCAAGAGCACTGCCCGTCGCACGCCCCAGTACCGCCACGCCTCACGCATAGACTCGCTACCCAACGACCACGATCCGGGCGATACGACCGATGTCATTCCGCCGCCAGCTCTTGCCACTACTCGCCACGCTCGCACTGAGCGCATGCTTTGGTGGCAGCAAACCCACGCCACCCCCAGTCACGCCCGTGGTGGCACCGGAGCCGGTAAAACTGAAGATCGGCCTCGCACTCGGTGGCGGCGCGGCGAAGGGGTTTGCACACATCGGCGTGATCAAGATGCTTGAGGCCAGTGGCATCCATCCGGACGTGGTGGCAGGCACCAGTGCCGGCAGCGTGGTCGGCGCGCTGTACGCCAGCGGCATGGACCCGTTCCAGCTGCAGGAGCAAGCGTTTTCACTGGACGCTTCGAATATCCGCGATGTGCGGCTGTTTTCAGGCGGCCTGGTGCAGGGACGCAAATTGCAGGACTACGTCAATCAACTGGTCGACCAGCGATCGATCGAAAAATTGAAACTGCCCTTCGCGGCGGTGGCGACGCAGCTGGAAACCGGCCAGCGCACGGTGTTCGTACGCGGCAATACCGGGCAGGCCGTGCGTGCCTCCAGCAGCATTCCCGGCGTATTCGAGCCGGCCGAAATCAGCGGCAAGCACTATGTCGACGGTGGCGTGGTCAGCCCGGTACCGGTCGATGCCGCGCGGCAACTGGGTGCCGACTTCGTGATCGCCGTGGACATCTCGACCAGGCCCAGCGGCAGCAATCCACAAGGCATGGTGAACATCCTCGGCCAGTCGATCGCGATCATGGGCCAGCAACTAGGTCGCCAGGAAACGGCGCGTGCCGATGTCGTGATACGACCCAGCGTCGGCAATATCGGGGCAACTGATTTCGAGCAGAAGAACCAGGCCATTCTCGAAGGCGAAAGAGCCGCGCTGGCGGCGATTCCGACCATCCGCACCAAGCTCGCCGCGTTGACTGCAGCTCGGCAGGCCGCACTCGCTCCAATGCCTTGAGATAGCGTGCGGGGACCTTCCCTTTGCCCGTCATCCCTGCGAACACTTTTGCTCGTCATCCCTGCGAAGGCAGGGACCCACTGCGTTTGGCTCCCACGGACTAAGGTCACTGGGTTGACCAGCTTCGCTGTTGAAAAGCGCCTCTGCCTTCGCAGGAATGACGAGGGTTTCTGGGGATTCCATTCAGCCGCGAATTCGACAGCTCGCGCTGCGCAATGCATCTGCGCTATCCCTGACCGCGACGCACTGCGCACTGTCCCTTCATCAGGGCATGCCCTCCTGCACTTGGATGACGACGAATCAAGCTGCTAGCGTGCACGTTCACCTGCACGCCGGAGTTGCTCCATGTTGAAACGCTCACGTTTGTCCGTCCCCTTGCTGCTGGCTGCCGCGTGGCTACCTAGCGCGTTTGCCGCCCCGGCCAGCGTCGATCCGCGCATCGAGCAACTGCTCGGACAGCTGGGCAAGGTGCGCCCCGTCGAGGCCGTGGCGATCTCACCGGACGGCGCGCAACTGGCTTGGGTAACCCAGCGCGAGGGCAAGTCGGCCATTGAGGTAGCCGCGGCCGATGGCAGCCATGCCCGCAGCGTGAGCGCCGCGCCGAAGCCAGGCGCTTGCGCAGAATCCGGCGTTGCCTGGGCACCCGATTCGCATCATCTGGCCTTCGTGTCCGACTGCGGCAGCGATCCGACCAGCACGAAGGTGATGCAGAACGACATCTATCTCGCCGATACGACGAGCAACAACAAACCCACCCGCCTGGCCCAACTCAAAGGCTTTGCGCGCGCGCTGCAATGGACTGCGGATGGCAAGTCGCTCGGCTTTCTATACGTAGCCGATGCGACCCGCCATGCCAGCGCGTTGTACGCCGCGAAGCCGGCGGCGGGCGAAGTCGGTGTGGAGGGCGTGGAAGTGCAACGCATCGCGAGTGTGGACGTCACCAGTGGCACGCTGCGCGAAATCACCCCAGCCGACATCTACGCCTACGAATTCAACTGGTCGCCTGACGGCTCACGTATCGCCTACACGGCTGCACCGGCACCGGGCGACAACAACTGGTGGGTGGCCAAACTCTATGTGCAGCCAGCGCAGGTTGATGCCACCGCAACGGTACTGGTTGACCCGGCCAGCAGCGGCGGTTCATTGCACGGCCTGCAGATCGCGTTGCCGCGCTGGTCACCGGATGCTTCTCGAATCGCCTTCATTGGCGGCCTGATGAGCGATCAAGGTTCCACCGGTGGCGACATCTACGCGGTATCGACTACCGGCGGAAGTGCTGCGGTTGATCTCACTCCCGGCATCCATGTCACGCCGGCATGGCTGAGCTGGACCAACGCGCAGCAGATGCTGGTGAGCCAGGTGGCGAACGGGCAAAGCCAAGTCGCCGAATATCAAGTCGACGCGCATGCAGCCACGCTGGAGCACACGTTGTTCAGTGTGCCGGCCAGCATCGGAGATGGCAGCGCCGACATGGGCCTGGCGTTGTCGCGCGATCATCAGCGCGTGGCGTATGTGCAGAGCTCATACACGGCGGCACCGGAGGTATATGCCGGAGCGCTCGGCAACGCCGCGCCACCTGCTGTCACCCAGTTCAATGCAGGGCTCAAGCCGGCGTGGGGCAAGGCCGAATCGGTGGAATGGAACAACGAAGGTTTCCATGTTCAGGGCTGGCTGTTGTATCCGGCCGACTACGACACGCAGAGCCAGAAGGGGAAGAAGTACCCGATGATCGTCAGTGTGCACGGCGGTCCCTCAAGCGCGGTGATTCCGCGCTGGCCGAGCGTGGGTTATGGCAGTGCGCCATTCTCCGCGCTGGGCTATTTCGTGTTCATGCCGAGTCCGCGCGGCAGCTACGGCCAGGGCGAGAAATATGTGCAGGCGAACCGCCGCGATTTCGGCTACGGCGACCTGCGTGACGTGCTTGCCGGCGTCGATGCAGTGGAAAAGAAGTTACCTGTGGACGACAAACGGCTCGGCCTCACCGGCTGGAGCTACGGCGGCTTCATGACGATGTTCGCGGTCACCCAGACCCAGCGCTTTCACGCCGCCGTGGCCGGCGCCGGCATTGCGAACTGGCAGAGCTACTACGGTCAGAACCTGATCGACCAGTGGATGCCGCCGTTCTTCGGCGCCAACGTGTATGACGACCCGTCGATCTACGCAAAGAGCTCGGCGATCAACTTCATCAAGCAGGTGAAGACACCGACCCTGATCGTGGTCGGCGATCGCGATGCCGAATGCCCGGCGCCGCAATCGTTCGAGTTCTGGCACGCGATGCGCGCGCAGAACGTACCGACCTCGCTGGTGGTATACCCGAACGAAGGCCATCACTTTGTCGATCCCGCGCATCAGCGCGACGTGCTGCAGCGTGCACTGGCCTGGTTCGGGAAATACCTGCCGGCCTCGGAGTAAATCGCACCGGCAATGGTTGAGCTGAAAGCATGAACACGGACCGCCGGCGCCCAGCGTCGGCGGTCTTTTTCGTTCAATAAGGATGCTTCGGACAGGCTCTCAAAACAAATCCCCTTGCGGCGAGGGCTTTCGCGGTGGCACGAAGCGAGTCGTATCGAGTTGCAGTTCGCGTGTACGGGCAAAGCCGTGCTTGCGCGAGGCGACTTCGAAGCGGCGGCGCAGCAAGTCGGCGAACACGCCCTGTCCATGCATGCGGGTGGCGAAGTTGCTGTCGTAATCGCGACCACCGTTCATCTGCTGCAGCAGACTCATCACATGTTCGGCACGCTGCGGTGCATGCAGCGCCAGCCATTCACGGAACAGTTGTTTCAGCTCGTACGGCAGTCGCAACGTGGTGTAACCGGCGCAACGCGCGCCGGCATCGGCTGCCTGTTCCAGCACCGCCTCCATGTCGCGATCGTTCAAGGCAGGGATGATGGGCGCCACCAGCACGCCAACCGGCACACCGGCGTCGACCAGGGTGCGGATCGTCTTGAGCCGCCGATGGGGCGCGCTGGCGCGCGGCTCGAGTTTCGCGGCCAGCTGGTTGTCCAGCGAATTGACCGAGACGAACACCTGCACCAGCTGCTCGCGCGCCATCGGCACCAGGATGTCGAGGTCGCGCTCAACCAGCGCGTTCTTGGTGACAATGGTGCAGGGGTGATGGCATTCGGCGAGCAGTTCCAGCGCGGCACGGGTCAGCCGCCAGCGCTTCTCGATGGGTTGATAGGGGTCGGTGTTGCTGCCGATGTTGATCGGGCTGATCACGTAGCCAGGCTTGGCCAATTCTGCGCGCAGCACCTCGGCGAAGTTGCCTTTGGCGCGCAGCTTCGTTTCGAAATCGAGCCCGGGCGAGAGATTGAGATAGCTGTGCGAGGGCCGCGCGAAGCAGTAGATGCAGCCGTGTTCGCAACCTCGATACGGATTGATCGCCTGATTGAAGTGGATGTCCGGCGAGTCGTTGCGGCTGATCACGCTGCGCGCCCGCTCCTCGGTGACTTCGGTGCGCGGGCGTGGCGTGTCCTCGTC
>JBAPPP010000151.1:0-2527 GCA_049280175.1 Rhodanobacter sp. | reverse complement strand
GCCCTTACCCAGATCATTCCGGCGGGCATGCTTGCTAAGGCGCAGCGTCACGTCGATCTGATAAATGCCAGTCACCCATGCCTCCCATACGTCGTTGGCCAGACTGTCGGGCTCGCCTTCAGCTCCGGAACGAAAAGCACGACCGTTGCCGGCAGTGCCCATTCATGGAACGCAGCGGCAACGAGGCGGCCCCACTGTGCCGGGTCCACTTCCATTGGCCGACCCGCGGCTCGCATTCAGGAGTAAGAGAAAATCCAAATCGAGCGTGACCTGAGCACGTGATCTCGCGTTCAGGAGGCCGTGACGCTGTACGAAACCGAAGGTAGACGGACACCCTCATCGGCTATGTACGTAAATAAGCTTGACAGTCTTTCGTACACCAGCGATCATTCGTACACCACTTTCGTACAGGGACGGATGCCATGTCACGCGTTTTCGCGTACTGCCGGGTAAGCACGATAGACCAGGCCACCGCCAATCAGCGGCTTGAGATCGAATCCGCCGGCTTCGCGATCGACAAACGTCGATTCATTGAGGAAAGCATCTCAGGTTCGGTCGCCGCATCGGAGCGACCAGGGTTCGCACAATTGCTTAATAGACTCGAAGACGGCGACGTGCTCATCGTCACAAAACTCGATCGGCTTGGCCGTAATGCCATGGACGTACGATCGACTATTGAGCGGCTTGTCCAGCTGGGCGTGCGAGTCCACTGCCTTGCGCTCGGCGGTGTCGACCTTACGAGCGCTGCCGGCAAAATGACGATGGGAGTGATTGCCGCCGTAGCGGAGTTCGAACGGGACCTGCTTATAGAGCGAACTCGGGCCGGTATCGATCGCGCGAAGGCTGCCGGAAAGACATTTGGCCGGCCATCAGCTTTAACTGCAAGACAGCAAAGCGAGGTAACCAAGCGCATTGCCGCAGGTGAGGCAATAGCGGGGATCGCGCGTCATTTTGGAACAACCAGGCAGACCGTCATGCGGCTGCGGGCAAAGCAAACGGACCGACAAGTCTAAAACGTACAAACAAGGGAATTAAATGTCGATATCGACTCGGAACGAGCATTCCAACCTTCACAGCGGTGCTCCCGTGGCAAAGCTCTATCTCACTCCGAAGGAAGTAACGGAGCGATTCATCGGCGTCATCTCAACGGGAACGCTAGCCAACTGGCGTTGCTTGGGAGAGGGTCCTGACTATTTGAGAGCTGGCGGTAAGATTCTGTACCCGGTGAATGCGATCGAAGCATGGGAAAAGTCGCGAACGGTCAGCCCTTCCGGTCGCTAACACTTCGCCGATTGCGGCGACGACCTCCTCCTGGAACTGCCGCATGCGTTCAGTCGACCACGCGACCTCGCCCGAGCATAAAGAGAGGAAGCACTTTTTCATTACCGCGTCATGCAGGGAGCGGGCTAGCGCGAGGACGGCGAAACGGCCGTAGAATGCCGCGAAAAAGGAGGCGCCGGCATGAAACGAGACTGGGACGTGGTGCGCGAGCTGCTACTGGCGCTAGAGGAAAAGGACGATGTCACGACGAATCGAAACACGCTGCCTGGGCGGGATCAGCAAGTCGTGGCCTATCACATCCAGATTCTTGGCGAAGCTCGCCTGATCCATGGCGGTGCCAGCCCGACCGGACACGAAGAGCGGCTGATTTCTCACGCATTCCGGCTTACGTGGTCTGGCCACGAACTGCTCGACAAAATGCGTGATGACACGACTTGGAACAAGATCAAACACAAGGCTTCTAGCAAGGGAGTCGATCTGTCGTTCCAGGTGATCGGCATGCTCGCCAAGTACTACGCTCGGGAGCATCTCAAGCTGGCGTTGCCGTGACCCGCTTGCGCGAACCATCGACACACAGTCTTCGGCGCCCCTGGGCTTCGCCTGGGGTGTTAGCTCTTTGCCTGGCAGGTCGGAAGATGAAGCGTGTTCGAGAGTTAATCAGCATGGTCCAGGAGCAGTATCCGGCCGACCGCTTCTTCGTGAATTTCGAACAAACGCGGCGCCTATCTTGGGCCATGAGGGCGCAGTACGAGGCATATGAGCGTGCCTTCATTTGCCTTGATGAGCAGTCCTGGGTAGATCTTCGCACCAAAGCGCTTAGGCACTTCAACGATCACCGCGTAGGTCAGCGCAAGCAGGGCTTTTTTAACCAGCTGAATGATGCATTCGCTTATCAGTACCTTCTGAGCCGAGGCTTTGACGATTTGCGTGTGCTCGCGGAGGACGGCAAGAAGCGCCCGGACCTCAGTTACTCCCACAACGAAGAACTTTGCTTTTGCGAAGTGAAGACAATCAGCGTTTCTGACGATGAGATCGCTCGTCGATCGAGTGGAAAGAGTTTTAGTTCGGCCAATTATTGCGAGCTAACCTCGGAATTTTTCAGCAAGCTTTCCAGCACCCTCGACATGGCCTTCGACCAGATTAACTCACAAGGTGGAGGCGGACTGATCTACCTGATTCTAAATTTCGATGATCTTGCTTTGGATCACTACGATACTTACCGCCGACAGATAATGGAGTGCTTGAA
>JBAPPP010000150.1:0-6150 GCA_049280175.1 Rhodanobacter sp. | reverse complement strand
GAACTCCGGCGCCTCGGTGTCGGCCGTACCGGTCATGCCAGCCAGCTTCTTGTACATGCGGAACAGGTTCTGGAACGTGACCGTCGCCAGCGTCTGGTTCTCGCGCTGGATCGGCACGCCTTCCTTTGCTTCCACCGCCTGATGCAGGCCATCGGACCAACGGCGACCGGCCAGCGTACGGCCGGTGAATTCGTCGACGATGATCACTTCGCCATCGCGCACGATGTAATCGACATCGCGCTGATAAATGCCGTTCGCGCGCAGTGCAGCGTTGAGATGGTGCACCACGGCCAGGTTCTTCGAGTCGTACAGACCGCTGTCCTGTTCGATCACCCCGGCTTCGCGCAGCAGCTCGTCAGCGTGCTGCATGCCCTCTTCGGACAGGTGCACCTGCTTCTGCTTCTCGTCGACCCAGTAGTCGCCGGCGCTTTCCTCATCCGGCTGACGGATCATCCGGGGCACGATCTTGTTCACCGCCAGATACAGCTGCGGTGAATCCTCGGCAGGCCCGGAAATGATCAGCGGGGTACGCGCTTCATCGATCAGGATCGAGTCCACCTCATCGACGATCGCATAGTGCAGGCCGCGCTGATAGCGCTGCTCCTTGCTCAATGCCATGTTGTCACGCAGGTAATCGAAGCCGAATTCGTTGTTGGTGCCGTAGGTAATGTCGGTCGCGTATGCCGCATGCTTGTCGGCATGATCCATACCCGGATACACCACGCCCACGCTCAGGCCGAGAAAGTTGTACAGCTTGCCCATCTGCGCGGAGTCGCGGCGCGCCAGGTAGTCGTTCACCGTGACCACATGCACGCCCTTGCCGGCCAGCGCATTGAGGTACACCGGCAGCGTGCCGACCAGGGTCTTGCCCTCACCGGTGCGCATCTCGGCGATCTTTCCCGAGTGCAGCACCATGCCGCCGATCAGCTGCACGTCGTAGTGGCGCATGCCGAGCGTCCGCTTGGCTGCCTCGCGCACTACCGCAAACGCCTCCGGCAACAGCTTGTCCAGCGACTCGCCGTCGGCAACACGTTGCTTGAACTCATCGGTCTTGCCACGCAAGGCATCGTCGCCCAGCTTCTCGAACTCGGGCTCCAGCGCATTGATGCGGGTAACGGTTCTGGAAAGCTGGCGCAGTACGCGCTCGTTGCGGCTACCGAAAAGGCTCGTCAGGGCACGGTTGAACATCGATCTTCCGGATTGGGTAACAGAATGTCCGCAACAGGCACGGACCAATCAGGCATATTACTACATGCCCGCAAAAGCACGGCCCCACACGGCACGGCCCATCAAAGCACGCCCATCGGGCCGTGCCGATTCAGTGAACCGGGATGGCGTCGGCAACCAGCGGATTCAAGGGGCTGGCGGCCGCAAAGCCGATCGCTCTACCGATGATTGCGCACAAAGGCCAGCGGATTGACCACCCGGCCGTCATACCAGACCTCGAAATGCACATGCGAGCCGGTCGAGCGGCCCGTGGAGCCGGCATCGGCGACCACGTCACCCACCTGTACATGCTGGCCGGGATGCACTTCCAGGACGCTGTTGTGGGCGTAGCGGGTCATGTAGCCATTGCCGTGGTCGATCTCGACCACATTGCCATAGCCGCTGCGTACACCGGCATAGGTCACCATTCCCTCGGCCACCGTATGTACCGGGGTACCGATCGGGGTGGCGATGTCGATCCCGGTATGCCGCGCGGAACGGCCGTCGAACGGATCCGCACGTACGCCAAAATAGGATGAAATATAGCCCGGCACCGGCATCCCGGTGGGTTTCAGATTGGATTCGATCTTGGCGTCCAGCAACAGGCTCTGCAGCGCCGACAATTGCGCCTGCTGGGTGTCGAACTGGCCGGCGAGCTGATTGATGCTGCTGTCCAGCGCCTGCGGCAAGGCATAGGCACTGCCGCCGACGTCCTCGATACCACCCACCGGTGGCTGCTGGTCGAAATTGAACTCACCGTCGTCAAGCTTGCCCACCTGGGCCAGCCGCTCGCCCAAGGCGTTCAGACGGGTGGACTGCGCTTGCAACTGGCCCAGTTTGATCGCCAGCGCATCGAGTCCACGCTGGGCATCCTGGCGTACGCCGCCCAACTGGCCATTCTGCTGTTGAATCTGCTGCTGCAGATCATGAATTTCGCCCAGCGCCCGATCGCGCGGGCTGGCGACCGTCAAGGCCAGCGCCACCCCCACACCGACGCAGCCGAGTACCGCCAGCGTGAGCATCGAAAGCAGCTTCCAGCGCAAGCGCCGATCTGCCAAATCAAGGGTTTTGGGCAATTTCCTGGTACGTGACACGAGTATGATTTGCATGTCTTTCCAAAGTCGAATTCGGCACCATGCAGCGCTTCGTTCCAGCCGGCCCTAATCAGGCCAGGCCCAATCAGGCCACTTCCCGCCGTATCGGCAATGGACCGAAATCCATCGTCGACTGTGGCTCCTTCGCGACGCTGGCCAAAAAGGCCGGCGCGCTGGAAGCGCTGGACCGCGCACTACGTCAGACGCTGCCGTCACCGTTACGCGAGCAGGTGAAATTCGCCAACCTGCGTAACGACCGCCTCATCTTTTTGGCGTCTTCACCGGCTTGGGCATCGCGCCTGCGATTGATGCAGACACAGATCCTTGCCGCCGCACATGCCATCGGCACATGCGCCAGTTCAGTCACCGTGAAAGTGGTCCCCCAACCACCGGTTGCAACAGAGCCGGATCGGTCTAAACCGCTTTCGCCCGCCGCAGCCACCCATCTTCGGGCCGCCGCGGCGTCAATCTCAGACCCCGAATTACGGGTTCTGTTCCTTGAGCTGGCGTCCCTCGCCGAAACCGCTGATTCCGGAGCCGACGGAACGCACCAGGCGCCCTGAATCGGCTCTCTCCTGCCTTGGCGACCCTCGTAAGTCAGTCGCAGTTTGTTGCAGAAGTATGGGTTTATACCATGCGCTACCGTGTGGGGACACCGCGACGCGTGTTCAGGGCGTGAATAAAACCCGTCAAAGTGTGACGCACGTCACAAAAAAAGCCGTGTCATAGACACGGCCTTCTTGGGGCGGATCGACCGACAGCGACCGACGGGATCAGATCGCCTGTGCCGGATGCGCGTAGGAGATTGGCGAGGTTGCCGGATCGTCCTGATAGCTGACTTCTTCCCATGCCGTGGCATCGGCCATCAGCGTGCGCAGCAGCTTGTTGTTGAGCTCATGCCCGGACTTGTGGGCGTGGTAGGCGCCAATCAGGCTGTGACCGAGCAGGTACAGATCGCCGATGGCGTCGAGAATCTTGTGTTTGACGAACTCGTCTTCGTAACGAAGACCGTCTTCGTTCAATACGCGGTAGTCATCCAGCACCACGGCGTTGTCCATCGAGCCGCCCAGCGCCAGGTTCTGCTCACGCATCGCCTCGATGTCACGCATGAAGCCAAACGTGCGTGCGCGGCTCACTTCCTTGACAAAGGAGGTGGTGGAGAAGTCGATCTCCGCACGGGAAGTACGTTTGCTGATGATCGGGTGGTTGAAGTCGATCGAGAAGCCGACCTTGAAGCCCTCGAACGGATCGAAGCTGGCCCATTTGTCGCCGTCCTGCACTTTCACCGACTTCTTGATGCGGATGAAGCGCTTCGCCACATTCTGTTCTTCGATGCCAGCTGATTGCAGCAGGAACACGAACGGTCCGGCGCTGCCATCCATGATCGGCACTTCCGGCGCAGACAGGTCGACATAAGCGTTGTCGATGCCCAGACCAGCCATCGCCGACAGCAGATGTTCGACCGTGGAGACACGCGCAGCACCATTGACCAGCGTGGTCGACAATCGAGTGTCGCCGACGTTGTCCTGGCGAGCGCGAATGTCCACCGGCGGATTGAGGTCCGTGCGGCGAAAGATGATGCCGGTGTTCGGCGCGGCCGGACGTAGCGTCATGTACACCTTGTCGCCGGTGTGCAAGCCGACACCGGTGGCTCGGATGATATTTTTAAGCGTACGCTGCTTGATCATTTTTGTTGGTACCTGTGGAGGTAGCAGCCAATCAGGGGCGGATGCTAACACAGTTTTAACCTGTGGCAATAGCAAACCGTACCGTACAGTATGATTGGACCTTCATGTTTCTTTCATCCTTGAGATGGAGGACATTCGGACCCTGCTCCCCGACAAGCATCAGCGCATCGACGCGATGTCCGTGCCTGGGACGGGAATCCGGCACGAACATCGGACCAGCCATGGCGGGCCAACCCGTTCGGCTATGGTCTTGCGCCATCCAGGCGCATCGTCTTGTCACTTCTCGCATGAATCGCCTGACTGACCGTTGCCTATCAACCCATTCCGCCGCTACCGAAAGCCGGCCGAAACTGAATCGGCCAAGCCGCGGACGGAGCGCCCGCAACTGACACGATGGTTGACTGACAAGCCCAACGGGCGTTTGTTCAATTTTTTTGCATCTCCTTAACGTTAATTTGCGCTATTCAGGTTGCCTGGGCTTGCCTCAGTCGGCCTGGCGGCGCAGAAACGCCGGGATATCCAGGTAATCGAAGCCAGGCTCGGCACCCTTGCCGGACGCCGGGCCGGTCTCCATACGGTTAGTGCTGCTGACGGTCACTTCCGGTTGCGCGTAGTCGACCACTTCGTTGCCGGTGCCGGTACGCAGCACCACAGGCCGTGGGCGCATCTGCACCTGCTGGGTTTCGACCATGCGGATCGACTGGCGTGAAGCCACGGCACGGTTGAGGCCGGTGGCCACCACGGTGACGCGCACGTCGTCCTTCATTTCCGGATCGAGCGAGGTACCGATCACCACGGTGGCGTCTTCGCTGGCGAAGTCGTGGATGATCCGGCCGATCTCGTCGAACTCGCGCATGGTCAGGTTCGGACCCGCCGTGACGTTGACCAGGATGCCGCAGGCGCCGTTGAGATTGACGTCTTCCAGCAGCGGGTTCTTGATCGCCGCTTCGGCGGCCGCCTGTGCGCGGTCGTCGCCGCGGGCGGTACCCGAGCCCATCATCGCCAGGCCCATTTCGGACATCACGGTACGCACGTCGGCAAAGTCGACGTTGATCAGGCCCGGTGCGGTGATCAGGTCGGCAATGCCCTGTACGGCGCCCTGCAGCACGTCATTGGCAGCCTTGAACGCATTCAGCAGGGTGACTTCGCGGCCGAGCACGCTGAGCAGCTTCTCGTTCGGCACGGTGATCAGCGAGTCGACATGCTGCGACAGGTCCTCGATGCCCTTCAGGGCGACCTGCATGCGCCGGCGACCCTCGAACGGGAACGGCTTGGTGACCACCGCCACGGTGAGGATGCCCTTTTCCTTGGCCAGCTGTGCCACCACCGGCGCCGCGCCGGTACCGGTACCGCCACCCATGCCGGCGGTGATGAACACCATGTCGGCCCCTTCGAGCATGGCCTCGATGCGCTCACGATCTTCCAGTGCGGCCTGACGACCGACCTCGGGGTTGGCGCCGGCACCGAGACCCTTGGTCACGTTGCCGCCCAGCTGCAAGTGGGTGCGCGAGCTGCAGCTGGTCATCGCCTGCGCATCGGTGTTGGCGACGATGAACTCGACGCCTTCGATATTGGCATTCAGCATGTGTGCCACGGCATTGCCGCCACCACCGCCCACGCCAATCACTTTGATCACTGCATTGGGTGCTAGTTTTTCAATCAGTTCAAACATTTCCCGTCCTCCGTAGAGTTGTTGTCGTTGTAACCAGGGAGCGCGACGCCTGTCGGTCCCCGGTGGTGGGCGTTGTCCTTTCGCCCTTGGTGGCGCGTCATGCACCACCAAAAAAAATCAATGTGCCGCCGTCAGAAATTCCTGGTAATCCAGCCACGCAACTTGCCGACCAGCCCGCCGACGTTGCCGCCGACCGGCCCGCTGCCGCGCATGCCGCCCGCGCGCATGCCGTGCAGCAGCAGGCCAACCCCGGTGGAGTGCAGCGGGCTGGAGACGACTTCGCCCAGGCCGCTGATCTGCTGCGGCACGCCAATGCGCACCATCTTGTGAAAGATTTCCTCGGCCAGCTCCAGCGCGCCTTCCATCTTCGAGGCGCCGCCGGTCAGCACCACGCCGGCGGCGACCAGGCTCTCGTAGCCGGAGCGGCGCAACTGGTCCTGCACCATCTCGAAGATTTCCTCGTAGCGCGCCTGTACGCTCTGCGCGAGCG
>JBAPPP010000149.1:0-20177 GCA_049280175.1 Rhodanobacter sp. | reverse complement strand
AGCCATGGCAGTTGCGAGGTTCCCCAGGCCGCCAGCTCGAGCGCGAGGCCGGACAGCTCCGCCTGGGTGATCTCGGCCGTGCGCGCTGGATCAAGCCGCTTGCTCTGCGGCCACAATCGGTAGGTCGTGCCCGCCGCCACGCGGCCGGCACGACCGGCGCGCTGATCGGCCGAAGCCTGCGAGATGTTGACCGTTTCCAATCGGGTGAAGCCGGAATTCGGATCGAAGCGCGGTTCGCGCGCGAGGCCACTATCGATCACCGCACGGATACCCGGCAGGGTGACGCTGGATTCGGCCACGTTGGTGGCCAGCACGATACGTCGCGTGCCCGGTTCGGCAGGACTCAGCGCAAGCTGCTGATCGGCCAGCGACAACTCGCCGTGCAACGCGACCACCTCGACGTCATCGCGATCGAGACTCTGCATGAGCACGGCCTGCGCCCGCGCAATCTCGCGCCGGCCAGGCAGGAACGCGAGCACGTCGCCATCGCAGTCTTCCAATGCCTGCCGCGCTACACGCGCGAGCTGATGCTCGATGCCTTCCTGCGCGCGCGCTGGCGGGTAGTCGATACGCACCGGGTAGCTGCGGCCGGGACTGGAGATGCGCGGCGCGTCCAGCCACTGTGCGATGCGTTCGCCATCCAGTGTGGCCGACATCACCAGCAGACGGAGTTCGGGCCGCAGCGTGGCCTGCACATCCAGCGCCAGCGCGGCGCCGAGATCACCAGCAAGATGGCGTTCGTGGAATTCGTCGAACAGGATCGCGCCGATCCCGGTCAGCTCCGGATCGTCCTGGATCAGCCGCGTGAGGATGCCCTCGGTGACCACCTCGACCCGCGTCGCCGCACTCACCTTCGATTCGAAGCGGATACGGTAGCCGACCGTGCGACCAATCTCTTCGCCGAGTTGCTGCGCCATGAACTGCGCCGCTGCGCGCGCGGCGATGCGCCGCGGCTCCAGCATCAGGATTTTCTGTCCCGCAAGCCACGGCGCGTCGAGCAAAGCCAACGGCACCTGCGTCGTCTTGCCAGCACCGGGCGGCGCCTCGAGCACCAGTCGGGGCGTCGCGACAAGCGACGCAACGATCTGCGGCAGTAGCGAAGTGATAGGAAATGCGTGGGTAAGAACGTTGGTCATGCACACGCATCTTAGCGACAGCGCCGAATTCCATCACGGCCGCGAGCGCGAACCGCGCCGGCGCATGCCCAGGGCGAAGCAGCGAGCTGCTTTCGCCCTGGTCGAAAGCTGAAGCTCAGTGCTTGATGGGGGTCGTTATCACGCCCGAAGTGGTGGCGGGAGCCGTCGTCGTTGTGGTCGTCGTAGTCGTCGTTGTATTCGCATTCGATGCCGTCTTGCGCAACGGTGCCAGCGATTCGAAGTCGCGCTGGTAATCGTCGGTGATCTGCTTGGCCTCTTCACTGTTGGTGATGACCTTGGGCGTGATCAGCACGATCAACTCAGTGCGGGTGCGATTGTGAGTCGTGGTGCCGAACAACCGCCCCAGTATCGGAACGCGATTGAGACCCGGAATGCCGGTATCACTAACAACGTTCTGCTCCTGGATCAAACCACCGAGCAAGACCGTCTGACCACTCTGCACCGCAATTTGCGTCCCCACTTCACGCTGGGAAATGGTCGGATTCGGTTGCGTGGCCGAGACCGCGCCGGCCGAGCTGACCTGCTGGTCGATATTCAAATACACCAAGCCACCCGGATTCACTCGCGGCTGCACATTAAGGATCACGCCCGTAGGGATATAGGTCACCTGGTTCAAGGTGGTCGACGTACCCGTAGTAGGCAGCAAGCTGGTCTGGTTGATCGGCACCTGATCGCCGACCTGGATATGCGCCACCTGATTGTTGAGCACGACCAGCGAAGGTGCCGACAGGGTTTTGGTATTGCTGTCGGTCTCCAGCGCGCTTACCGCAACCTGGAACTTGCCGCTACTGCTCAGGAACGAGTAGAAGAACGGTTGGCCGCCAAACTGGTTGCCACCCGAGCCCAGGGCAATCTGCCGATGGGCACCAGGATAGTTGCTGGTGGCGATTCCGGTGGTGGGGTTCGGCGTGCTGTTGGCGAGACCTTGCAGATACCACTGCACGCCGAACTGAAGGTCGCCGACCAGCGCGACTTCCAGTATCCGGGTTTCGATCTGCACCTGCAGTGGTACGTTGTCCAACCGCTGGATGGCCGACTGGATTTCGGCCCACTGCGACGGGCGCGCCCGGATCAGCAGTTGATTATTGCTATCGACCGAACTGATACGCACGCTGCCGTCCTGCGAGCTGTAAGACTGGCCGCCGCTGGCATTGCCCGTGTTGCTGGTGCCGAACGATCCACTCGTTCCACCACCACTCTGGCCTGTACCGCCCACCCCGCCCGTGCTGCCAAACGCACCCGTGCTGCTGCCGGTGGGAGAAGAAATACCGCCGCCGATACCGGTCGCGCCCCCGCCAATGCCGGAACTGGTGCCACCCAAACCGCCACCGGTCGAACTACCGAAGCTGCCCGCCGTGCTGCCCATGCCGCTGGTCGAACCACTGGCATTGTTGCCGCTGCCGAGCGTGCTTGAACCCAGCCCCGGACTCACCTGGCCACCATTGTCACTACCGCCGCCGCCCGCGCCGTTGGTGTAGATCTGCGCCAGGTATTTGGCCAGCTCCGACGCCTTGATATTGCGCACATCGTAGACAAACAGCTGCGGATCGTTGCCTACACCCAGGTCAATCTTGCCGATCCAGCTGCCCACCTCATTCAGATAGGCGGGCTGGGTGCTGATCACCACCAGTGCATTGGTGCGCTTGATCGGGATGAAACGCAGCATGCCGGCCAGCGGCGTGTCGCCTTTCGGGCCGAACATCTGGTCAAGCTGGGGCATCACTTCATCGACGTCGGCGTGCTGCAGGGTGAACACACCGACCGACATGCCACGCAGCCAGTCCACGTCGAACGTATGTACGGTGCGCTGGTAGTTGTCCAGTTCGTCCGGCGTGCCTGACATCACCAGCAGGTTGCGCTCCGAGTCGGCAAGCAGGACCGCATCGGGCCGTGCGAACGGCTTGATCAGCTTTTGCATTTCAGTGGCGGAAATGTAGCGCAGCGGGAACAACCGCGCTTGCATGCCGCCTTGCGGTGCCGCACCACCGAGGCTGGGCACTAGGTTGCCAGCCACGGCATCCTTGTCCGGCAGCACCACATAACCGCCAGCGCGCTTGACCAGCGCGTTATGCGTCCAGGACAACAGGGTTTCCAGGATCGGCAGCGCCTGGCTGCTGTCCACCGGCTCGGAAGTGGAGAACGAGATGTTGCCCTGCACGCCCGGCACGATGGTGTAGTTCTGCTTGAGCAGGTCGCCGAGGATCGCCTTGACCACCGCCTGTACCGGCTGATTCTCGAAATTGAAGGTCACCGCACCATTGCCGGCCGCCGCCGGACGGGGCGTACTCAACCCGCTGGGCCGTATGAAATCACCGCTGCCCTGGCTGATCTTCGGCGTCGTCGCCGCTTCGCTGCCGTTGCTGATGTCGGTATTCAGCGGCAACGGCGTCGGCACCGGATTCTGCGTACCCGCCATCGCCTCGCGCTGCAGCGCTCCATCATCATGGGTCTGGGGAAGGGTATTGCAGCCTGCCAGCCACACGACCGCGGCGACCGTCCCGGAGCGCAAGAGCTGCTTAGTGAGCTTGGAAAACATGGGTCAACGTACTCCTTCGTGAGTCGCAGCGGCCGGTGCGGCTCGACGCTTCTGGATATTTTCTCTGAGCTGTTCGATCGGCGGCTTCGGTATATGACCGCTCGGCGGCTGCAGCACAGGATTCGCCGGTTGCGCAGCAGGTATGACTTGCATCATGGCGTCAGCCGGTGGATTCCGGTTCCCGCCATCCGGCGTTGCAGCGTCTTTCGGCGTATCAATAGGGGCGCCAGCCGGCAACTTCAGTTCGGTACGACCAGAAGCCGAGTCGAACAGCGCCGATCGCTGGCGGACTTCCACCAGGGTCACGCTGCCATCGGGCAGCGACTCACCCTCGTGCAGGCGCACCTGCCGGTCGCCGTTCTTGTCGTGCAACAAGGCCATGTGCAAGCCGGGAGTCAGGATGATGCCGGTCAGATCGAAGTCTCCCAGGCTGCTGCCGCCGTTCGCAATTCGCGCTATCGGCTTGCGATCAGGACTGAACAGCGGCTTTTGCCAGACCAGCGCGAACTGTTGCAGCGGCACGGATCGCGGCAACTCGGAAGGACTGCTGGCGACAGGCAGCGAAGCGGGTAGCCGAGGCGCATTCCAATGCACCTTTCGGCCGATACCGGCAAACAATAGCAACAACAGCGCGCCCAGCAGCACGGTGATCACCGCGAGTACCGGGGTCAACTGACGCTGGTTGGCGGCGTTCATTGCATGCCCCCCGCTTCCAGCGGAGCTGCCCGATCGGCGGGTGCGGCCGGCGACGCGGCATGCACAGGACGCACATAGCCTGAAAGGGTGAACTGCACCTCCAGCGGTGCCACGTTGCCCTGTTGTACCGCTACCGGATTGCGGTAGATGCTGAGGTCGTCAATGAACAGGTACGGCGTGCCCTGCTCCAGTGCCTGCAATACCGTCGCCAACGGCTCGATGTCGCAGCTCAGGCTGATGCTCACGGCCGCTTTGTGATACGGCTCGCCGGGCGTCGCCGGCGGATTCGGCATGGGCATTTTCTGGCTCACCACGCAACTGCCTCCGTGGGTACTGGTACCCACCACGTCGACCACGCGCTGCATCAGGTCGGCCGCGGCGGTGTTCGGATCGTCCTTGGCGAGAAAGGCGCTGCTGGCTGCCTGACCGGCACCGAGCGCAGCGATGCGTTGCTGCAACGCCGGCTTTTCGGCAATCGCGGCGGCATACCGGCTATGCGTGTCGCGCAAGTCCACCATCTCATTCTGGATCTGCTGCAGTGGCGCCACAAACCACCAATGCAGCAGTACGAAGTAGCCAAGCAGCAGCACCAGCAACAACAACGCGATGGCGGCGATGCGGCTGTCTCGCGGGTTGAGTTGGACCATTTTCATGGGGCACCCCCACCGGTCGCCGGCGTAGCGGCAGCGGGGCGGGGCTTGCCTGTCGACGGCTGGTGCACTTGCGCGGTGAGGTAGAAACGTTCCTTGCCGGTATTTGGATCCGGCTGGATGCTGCCCTGGAAGCTGGCGTTGGTGATCAGGGTCGAGTCCTTCAGCGCGTCGAGCAGTTTGGCCGCCTGTTTGCTCTGGCCCTGAATACCGATCTGGCCGGTGTTGTCCACGCTGAAACGCTCCAGCCACGCGCTGTCCGGCAGTCGTTCGGTGGCGTCCTGCAGCAGGCTGAGCATGCTGACGGTGTTTTTCTTGCGCTGGGCCAGAAAGCCTGCGGCACCGGCGTTGTCCTGCAATTGCTGGCGCAGCGTCGCGACCTGCTGCGCCTCGCCGCGCATGCTCTCTACCTGGCCCTGCATCTGCTCCAGCACATCCTGCCGGTTATGCAGCCACTGTCCGAGCAACAACACGAGCAGCAACACACAACCTGCTGCCAACGCCAGATTCAATCGCAGGCGTGGACGCAGGTGACGCGGCGTCTGCTCCACGGGCAGCAGATTGATGCCGAGGCGATCGTCGCCGCGCGCCAGATCCACGGCGTCAATCGAAATGCCCAGCGCATGCAGGTGTGCCAGGATGGGATCGAGCGTGCTGCGGGTGACCACCACCAGTTCTGCGTTGAGACGCCCGGCGGCAGCCGGCGACGCCAGTGTGCGGGCGGCGAAGTACACTTGCGCAAGGTTGAACGGTGTCTGCCGATCCATCTCGAACGCCATCACCTGTTGCAGGTTGTCACGGGCGGCCAATGGCAGCACCAGCGTACGCCGCAACACCGTGGCGACCGGCAGCAAGAGAGCCAACCGCAGATCTTCGCGATCCACGCCGCGCAGCGCAGCGCCCAACTCGGCCTGCTGCACCAGCGCATCAGCGCTGTCTTCCCAGCATGCCAGCGGCGAGTGCTGGCCAGCACGGCGCAGCATCCATTGTGTGTCTATCCGTTGCAGCAGATACCAGTCCGCGCCACTGCTGAACCATGCGCGCCAGCGCAGCGGCAGCAACCCACGCAACTCGCGGCCCCACCAGAGGAAGAATCGCGGCAACGGCGAAGCACGCCAGGCATGGCGTACACGCTCCAACAGCGGCCGCAGCGACTGCGTTGCCGTACTCATTCCGCTTCTCCCTCCTGCCAGCGCAACACCGCATAAGGTTGCGTACCGGCTTGCCCCGTCTGCATGCGCATCGTTGCACGCAATACCGCGTGCGTGCCGTCGGCGAGTGTGGCCTCCGACCGAATACTATGCGTTGTTCCGCTGTTGAGAACCATACTGGGATCGTTGGCGTTCGTCAGCCTCGCGGCCTGAATCGCACTTTGCTGCTGCGGCGTCATCCCGGGGATTGCAGCCAGTGCCAGCGGCGGCGCGGTGTTCGCATCCGGAGTCGCGTTGCCGGACCAGATCGTGATATCGGGAGCCACCGCGCGATAGATCTCCGGCGTCATGCCGAGCACCAGCTGCAATTCCTCGATGCTGGCGAACGGCCCGTAGCGCGGACCATAGTCAAGCCCGGCGGCTACATAAGCGACGCTGTGCGTGCCGACACTCGCCGCAACGAGTGAAGCACCACGCCACTCCGCCACCCTGCCGGCCAATGCCTGCGCTTGCGCCGGCGCCATTCCGGCGGCCTGGAACAACCCCTGCAACACTTCCGGCGTGGCGCTGTTGAGGTCCACCTTGCCACCTTCGCTGATCGCCGAAACCTTGATCGAGGCCTGGTCGAACTGAAAGGAATAAATTCGCCCGTCGCCGACCCAGCGGTTCGGGATCAACGGATCCTGCAGTCCGTAGAACGCGCGCATGATGCCGGCCTCGGCCGCGTAGTGTGCCTGGGTCTGGGCAAACTGGTAGCGCGCCTGCAGGCCTTCGGTACGTGCCAACGCGGCATAGCCACCCAGCAGGATCGCCAGCAACGTGCAGGCCCACAGCACCAGCAGCAGGGCCACGCCCCGCTGGCGACTGAGCGGTGTCGGTTGCCGCCGCCTCATCGCCCACCCACTCCGGGCAAGCCCAGCGGCTGCAAACCGGCCTGTGCACCACTGGCTGCCGGATTGACGCGCAGGGGGACTTCCAGCAACGGCCAATCGTAATTGCCCGCCGGCTGCAACTCCACGCGCACCAGTAGGGGTAGCAGGCGGCCGTCCGGCCAGATCCCTGACCACGGCACGACGTGTCCCTGAACATCGACGCCGCGATAGCTGAAACTGCCGCCGTGGATGTGATCAAGCAGCACCTGCGGATCGCCCAGTGGCTTGGGCGGCTGACCATCCGGCGGCAGCAAGGCGAGGCTGAGCACCAGGCTCGAATCGCCGTGGCCGTCGTCGACCAGCTTCAAGCTCTGCAATTGCGGCCCGAGTTTGCCGAGATAACCGGGCAACGGTGCCACATAGCGCAGCTCATGTTCGCTGCCTTCGAAATAGACATTCTCGCCGCGCTCGTTGTGGCTGATCGGCTGGGCCATGCTTTGCGCCAGTTCGCGTTGCAGAAACTGCTGGGCGGAACGGATCTGGTCGATCCGCGCGACTGCCGCCGTGCCTGAGCGCACGCTGTGGGTTGCCGTGCGCAAGCCCGAGTACACCCCCACCAGCAGCAGCGCCAGCAACACCAGCGAGGCGAGCACTTCCAGCAGGGTGAAACCGGCAGCCCGGTTCATACCCACGCGTTTCATGACCGCAGGTTTCATGATGGCGGACTTCATGTCAGCACACTTCATGGCGATGCATGTGACAGCCGCCGGGTTGATGGCCGCTGGTTTCATGGGGTCGACTGCAGCAGGTTGGGGCCACCGGCGATGTCTGATCCGCTGAGCCGCAAAGTGCGGAAATGCGCTGAGCGCGGGTGCCCGGGCGGCCCCCACAGCACATCCAGATCCAGCTGGTAGAGATGCAACGGCGCACCCGGCGGCGCGACTCCGACCTGATTCCAGGGGGTCACATCGAGCTGCCAGCGAAACTTCGCGTTGAATTGGCCCGAGCTGCTGCCCGTCTGCAGTGACTCTCCAACGAACGCGCTGTCAAGTTTTCCGCGCGCCCACATCGCTGCCTCACTGTGTTCGGCAGCGTTCTGGGTCAGGCTGATTGCGCTGCCGGCGACCTTCATCAACGCAGTAAAGGCGACCGCCAGCAGCATGATCGCCGCGATCACTTCGAGCAGGCTGAAGCCCCGTTGCCGTCGCGCACAACGCGATGGTGAGCGCGGCCGCCTCATCGCGCGGCCACCGTGCCGACCACGGCCACGTCGCCGGTCAGCCACGACACATTGACGTGCCACTCGCGGCGCCCGCTCAGCAGCGTAATGCGCCCCCCCGTGGAACTGCCATCGGGAAAGAAACGGATGCGCCCGGTGTGGTCGTTTGGTCGATCCTCCTTCGCGCTGGTGATGCTCAGACGCAAGCCCTTCGGCAGGCGCACATCATGCTGTTTCACGTCGCGATAGGTATTCGCGCTGGTGTCCACATCGAAATTCTGATCCTGCCCGCGCACGATCGCCTGCGCGCGGGTTGCCCGTAGCGCAGAGGCCAGCTCGCTGCTCGCCGCATTGATGCGCGCACTGGCCAGACCCTGCGTCACCGAGATCGACACGGCGGCTGCCGCGATGCCGATCAGCAGGATCACCGCCAGCATTTCCAGCAGGGTGAAACCGCGTGCACGCCTTGCAGCTCTCCCTGCCTGCAGGGAGAGGTCGCCGCAAATCGGCACACTCGGATCCGCTTCTGCAACCGAAGGGAATCCCTTCTTCGGGGCAAGCAGAAGAGAGAACCAGGGTGCGACGCGATGACGTACGGCGAACATGATGGTTGGGGATGCCGGCCTACTGCCAGTTGCCCACATCCAGACTGTAGCCGTCACCACCCGGCTTGCCGTCCTGGCCGTAGAAGATCAGGTCGAAATTGCCATGCTGGCCCGGATACTGGTAGCCGAACGCATGACCCCACGGGTCTTTCAGGTCGGACTCTTTGGCGTAGGGGCCCTGCCAGTTCTGTGCGTTGGCCGGCTTGGTCACCAGGTCTTCCAGCTGCTGTGGCGCCGAACCGTTGTCCAGCGCGTAGTTCTCGATCTTCTGGCTCAGTGTCATCAACTGTGCCTTGCCGGCACCGTATTTGCCCTTGTCGACATTCTTGCCGACCTGGGTCACCACCACGGCGCCGATGATGCCGATCAACACGATGACCGCGAGCATTTCCAGCAGGGTGAAGCCGGCATTGGAGCCGATACGTCGTGGTTGCCTGTAGTGCATGGGAATTTCCTCAAAGGGGTCAGCGGAGTCGGGTGGCGCGCAGCCGGCGGCATGCGGCTATTGGATATTGCTGGTAAGGCTCAGCAGCGGAAGCAGGATCGCCGCCATGATGAACGCCACCATCACCGTCATCACGATGGTCAGTGCCGGCACCAGCGCAGCCAGTAGACGATCGATCGCGCGTTTGGACTCAAGTTCAAAAGTATCGGCCACTTTCAGCAACATGGTGTCGAGCTGACCGGCCTCTTCGCCGACCTGCACCATCTGCATCGCCAGCCGCGGAAACAGTTTTGACTGCCCCAACGCCAGGCTCAGGCCGGAACCGCCCTTGACCTGTTCGTGGGCCTGGCTCAGCGCCGCATCCAGCGCGAGATTGCTGGTGACCTGGCGGGCAATCGTCAGCGAACTCAGCAGCGGCACGCCGTTTTTCAGCAGCGTGCCAAGCGTGCGGGCGATCCGCGCGGTCTCCACTTTCAGCAACAGCGGACCGACCACCCGCATGCTCAACAGCCGGGTATGCCAGGCCAGTCGCACCGAGGGATCACGCAGCCGCGCGCGCCAGAAGAAAATGCCGCCGCCAACCACCAGCAGGATCAGCCACCACCAGGATTGCAACGCATTGCCGAGCGCCAGCACCACCTGGGTGATAAACGGAATCGGCACCTGCATATCGGCAAAGATCGGCACGAATTGCGGAACCACGTAGGCGAGCAACAACACCAGCGAACCCAGCACGCCGACCATCAGAAAGGCCGGATAGATCAGCGCATTGACGATGTTGCCGCGCATCTGTTGCGCGCGTTCCAGATAATCGGCCAGCCGGCGCAGCGTCTCTTCCAGCGAACCGCCCGTTTCGCCGGCGCGCACCAGACTGACGTAGAGCTTTGGAAAGACGCCGTGCTCTTCGTCCAGCGCGGAAGACAGAGAGTTGCCGCCGCGTACTCGGTCGCGCACGCGTTCCACGAGCTTTTTCGCGTGCAGGCTCTCGGGCAGATCGAGCAGGATGCTGAGCGCGCGATCCAGCGGCTGGCCGGCGCCCAGCAGGGTCGCCAGCTGATGAGTGAACTGCGCGAGCTGGTCACCGGTAAAGGGGCCGCGCTTGAATAGCGCCGCCAATCCGCTGCCGCCGTCGGCGCCATCGGCCGCGCGAGCCTCCAGTGGCGTGTGGCCCTGATCCTGTAGACGGCCGATGACTTCCTCGACACTGGAGGCCTCCATCTGCCCCTGCAGCATCTCCCCGGCATCGCTGACCGCCTTGTAACGGAACTGCGCCACGTCAGCCTTCCTGCGTCACGCGCAGCACCTCTTCCAACGTGGTGACACCAGCCACCGCCTTGGCGATACCGTCCTCATACATTGTGCGCATGCCTTCGGCGCGCGCCTGGCGCTCGATCTCGCCTGCATCGGCGCGCTGCATTACCAGTCGGCGCAACGGGTCGCTCATGGTGAGGAATTCCATGATCGCGCGGCGGCCGCGATAGCCGGTAGGATTCGCCGAGCTGCTGCCTGGCCTCCATAGGCGGATCGGCCGCTCGTCGGTATATTTTTCCAGTTCGAACTGTTCGATCACTTCGGGCAGCGCCTCATACGGCGTCGCCGTTTCCGGATCGAGCCGGCGCACCAGCCGCTGCGCCAGGATGCCGTTGATGGTCGAGCCCAGCAGGTAATCCTCCACGCCCATGTCGAGCAGTCGGGTGATGCCACCAGCGGCGCTGTTGGTATGCAGCGTCGACAACACCAGATGGCCGGTGAGCGCTGACTGGATCGCGATGCGGCAGGTTTCCAGATCGCGCATTTCGCCGATCATGATGACGTCCGGATCCTGGCGCATGATCGACCGCAGGGCGCCGGCGAAATCGAGCCCGATCTGCGGCTTCACCTGGATCTGGTTGATGCCTTCGAGCTGGTATTCGACCGGGTCCTCAACCGTGATGATCTTCACGCCGGGCGTATTGATCCGCGACAGCGCGGTGTACAGCGTGGTGGTCTTGCCCGAACCGGTCGGGCCAGTCACCAGCAGGATGCCGTGGGGACGTTCGAGCACGTCGACGAAGCGCTGCTGGAAGTTATCGGTAAATCCGAGCGAGGCGAAATCGAACACGACCGATTCACGATCGAGGATGCGCATTACCACCGACTCGCCGAAGCTCGTCGGCACGGTCGACACGCGCAGGTCGAGCTCCTTGCCCTGCACGCGCAACTGGATGCGTCCGTCCTGCGGCAGCCGGCGCTCGGCGATATTCAATCGCGCCATGATCTTCACGCGCGAAATCACCGCCGCGGTGGAACTGGATGGCGGCGCCTCCACTTCATGCAGCACCCCGTCAATGCGGTAACGCACTTTCAGATGGTTCTCGAACGGCTCGATGTGCACGTCCGAGGCACGCTGCTCGACCGCACGTTGCAGGATGAGATTGACCAGCCGGATGACCGGCGCTTCCGACGCCAGATCGCGCAGATGCTCGACGTCGTCTTCCTCGGCGGCGCTGCCGTCGAGATTCTCCACGATGGTGCCCATCGCCGAGCGGCCGCTGCCGTAATAGCGCTCGATCAAACCGTCGATTTCAGAGCGCAGCCCGACCCGCAACGCGACCGGCCGGCCGGCAGCCAGCATGACCGCCTGCAGCGGATAGGGATCGGCGGGATCGGCCACGATCAACGCCAGCCCGTCCTGGTCGTCGTGCACCGGTACCACATGCTGCTGCTTGAGGAAGCGCAGCGACAATTCGAGGTCGGCCGGCGGCAGCTCCGGCGCATCGCGCGCCGCCAGCAGCGGTACCTGCAGCAGTTCTGCCCAGGCTTCGGCCAGGTCACGCTCGGACACCAGCCCGAGCCGCGCCATCAGCGTAGTCAGCGTGCCTTCGGCGGACTCCTCATGCAACCGCCGCGCACGACCCAGATCGCTGTCCTTCAAACGACCGCGCGCGACCAGCCAGGCGCAGACTTCCGCTTCACGGTCGTCCACGCTCATGCCCGCCTCACCCGTCGCCGGCTTGGTAACTGCCGACATGCTCCACCCCACTCATTACACACGAAAGACCGCCCTCGCCCTGCGGCGTAGCGGCAAACAGCATAGTTATCACATCCGGCCTGCGACAGGCGAGCATCGCCCCCAACGCGGAACCGTCCCGTTCATCGATACGCGAGGAAACGGCCACCCATTGTGAGATTTGCATCGATCCAGGCACAGATCCAACGCATGGGAATGATTGAGACTCTCGTCACGCACGCCCCACGGCGCGAGTATTTTCGAGCTCAAGGGTTGCACGCTGGCTGTGCTTGAACGGCTGCCGCACCAGTTTCATTGCGAAGGAGGAAGGAGGCGTGGCTGGCGTTTTGCGCTAGCAAATGACTAGAAAGGCCGCGCATTCCGGAGCGGGCGGCAGGAGGGCATCACTTCCGAATCCACCCTCGCGCCTGTCGCCCTCGTAGAGCCCCGACCGGGGTGACGGCCTAGCCGCCAGGAAGCGGCGCCAGGCCCTTCAAATCAGAGCCGATCAGGGCCGCTTCGACCACCATCACGCGTGCAGATCCGGCACCTGACCGTATTTGGCGAGGATCATCGGCTCCGAATATTCGCCACGATCAGCGTCGGCGGTCTGTGCGTACACCAGCACGCCGTCCCGATTCCTGGCGAGCATTTCACCGCGCTGCCGAGCCATGCTCTCCGATTCATACAGCAACGGTTTGTCGGCCCGCATCCCCCCATATACCTCGTAGAACACCCTCACTAGATAAACCTTGTCCATGAGCCGCTCTCCTTGTCTGGGATGGAAATCAGAGCATGAACGAATGAGAGTGCATGATTCGAGAATGAAAAGTGAACGGTCCGTCAAGCATTCAGCGGCCGTACAACAAAGGTCCGCAGCCGCCACTTTGTTCGCTGACCTCTGGGACAATGGTCGCCTTTGATGCCTGGCCAATTCATGCAACTGCTCGATATCGGCGCCAATCTCACTCACGAATCTTTCCGGCATGATTTCGATGCCGTATTGCAGCGTGCCCATGCGCAAGGCGTGCACCGAATGATTGTCACCGGCGCTTCGCTCGATGGAAGCACGCACGCGCTGGCATTGGCCAAAGCACATCCGGACACGCTGTTCGCCACGGCCGGGGTGCATCCGCATCACGCGATCGACTATGACGACGCTACCGATGCGCGATTGCGTGAGCTTGCGCTTGATCCTTCGGTGCGGGCGATCGGCGAGGCCGGGCTGGACTACAACCGTAACTATTCGCCGCAGGACGTGCAGTTGCAGGTATTCGAGCGCCAGCTGCAGATCGCGGTGGATGCGCAAAAACCCTTGTTCCTGCACCAGCGCGATGCGCATGGGGATTTCATCGCGTTGCTCAGGCGTTACCGCGACAAGGTGCCGGCCGCGGTGGTGCATTGCTTCACCGACAGTGGCGACGCCTTGCGCGACTATCTCGAACTGGACTGCCATATCGGCATCACTGGCTGGATCTGCGACGAGCGTCGCGGCACCCACCTGCGCGAGCTAGTGCGCGAGATTCCCGCGAACCGCCTGATGATCGAGACCGATGCACCATATCTGCTGCCGCGCACCGTGCGACCGCAGCCTGCGCATCGGCGCAACGAGCCGATGTATCTCAGGCACATCTGCGAAGAGATCGCCCGGGACCGCGGCGAGACAGCGGATGTCACCGCAGCGAACAGCACCGCCGCTGCCGAAGCATTTTTTGGCCTGCCCGCGAGGGAAGCCGCGCAATCGTAGGAGCGCACCCTGTGCGCGATGCTCTGGCTTTGCTCTTGTGCTTGCTTGCGTGAAGCTCGACGTTTTGGTTTTGGATGCTTCTTCGGCTTCCCGTCGCCCAGCCAAGGCGGTATCTCCGCTGGGTTCCTGCCTATGCAGGAATGACAAAATTGGAACTTCCAAGTAACCCGATAGAAGCCGTCATTCCTGCGCAGGCAGGAACCCAGTCGCCTTGAGCTTGAGCCTGGGCTCGGGCTTTGCTTCCGCTCTGGGTCTGCTCTTGATCCAGCTTCTACAAACAGTGCGCGCAGGACGCGCGCCGCTCTACCGGGGCCCCTGTGCGGCGGTGAGGCGGGGTCGACAGGCCCGCAGGGGAATCGACATGAATGTCGATTCCTTTTCGTCAGGACAGGAGTCCTGTCGAAAAGCCCGGCCCCGCCTCACGGACTTTCTGGGCAGGATGCCCAGAAAGCGCCACGCGGGGTGGCCTTCTCTTTGGGTTACTTTTCTCTTGGCCACGCAAGAGAAAAGTGACTCGCCCTCCGTAAGGAGGACGAAACGCTCTTAGGCTCTGAAGCAAGCAAGCCAAAAAACAGCAAAGCCAGAGCATCGCGACTGAAGTCGCTCCTACACGAGCAATAAGAGCATCGCGCACAGGGTGCGCTCCTACAGGATCTGGCGAGACTCGCCGGGAGCCAGGCCATCCAGGGCATGCTCGCCCATGCTCACGCGGATCAGCCGCAGGGTGGGAAACCCAACGGCGGCGGTCATCCGCCGCACCTGGCGGTTGCGGCCTTCGCGCAGCGAGATGCTGAGCCAGCTGGTGGGGATCGCCTTGCGAAAACGCACTGGGGGATCGCGCGGCCAAAGCCAACCGGGTTCGATCGCAGATTGTGCCGACGTCGGCAAGGTCGGACCGTCGTTCAAGAGCACGCCGCGGCGCAGTGCAAGCAGCGCCGCCTCGTCGATCTCGCCCTCGACCTGCACCAGATACGTCTTGGGCTGCTTGTGTCCTGGGTCGGTCAATCGGTGAGCCAGCCGTCCGTCGTCTGTCAGCAGCAGCAAACCCTCGCTATCCTGGTCCAGACGTCCAGCCGCATAGACGTCCTTTTGCCGGATGAAGTCGGCCAGCGTGCGCCGACCGTCTACATCGGTAAACTGGCACAGCACTCCATAGGGTTTGTTGAGTGCGATCAACATGCAGGTTCGGCTCGCGCCGCGTCAGGTAGGCGCGCCGTGTCTCAGTGGGCCGAAACTGCGGCCGCTGGCGCCGCCGGCTTGATAAAGCGCAGGGTCATCCGGTCGGACTCGCCGATCGCCAGGTATTTCGCCTTGTCCTGCTCGCCCAGAGTGAGCGTGGGTGGCAACGTCCATACGCCCTTGGGATAGTCTTTCGTATCCTTCGGGTTCGCATTGATCTCGCTGCTGGCATCCAGCGTGAACCCGGCGTCGGTCGCCAGCTTCACCACGTAGCGGGTGGGCAGGTAGCCACTCTGCTTGACCGAGGCCAGCGACGCGGCGTCATCTGCACGGTGATCGACCACGCCGAGCACACCGCCGGGCCTGAGCACCGCAAAGAACGCCTTGAACATGGCCGGCGCCGTGTCGGCCATCACCCAGTTGTGCACGTTGCGGAAGGTCAGCACCGCATCAGCCGAACCGGGTTGCCCGAGTACCGGCGCCTTGGGATCGAACTCGATGAACTTCGCATGGCCATAGTGCGGCGCATCGGCGGCAAACTTCTGATGCAGCGCATCGCCATCGCGACGGGCTTCGCCGCCGCCCGCCGGCATTTGAACGGCAGCGATGTAATGGCCGTTGTCATGCAGCAGTGGCGCGAGAATTTCGCTGTACCAGCCGCTGCCGGGGGTGATCTCGATCACCGTCTGATCCGGCTGAATGCCAAAAAACTGCAAGGTGGCCTTGGGATGACGGTAGACATCGCGGGCGCTGTTGGTGGCCGAGCGCCAGTTGCCGGCCAGCACGCTGTCCAGTTGGGTGGCCGTGAAGTCGCTGGCGCTGGTCGGCGGTATCAATCCGCCGGTCGGCTGATCCTGGCCGGCTGTCGGCGTCGGTGCCACCTGGGCAATGCTCGTCATCGGCAAGCCCAGGCATGCCGCCAGCAGCAGGGCACTCCAACCGCGACGAATGGCTCCCACGGTTACCGCTTCCGTTCCACAGTTCATCGATTGCTCCTTGGTGTAATGACCATCCCCGATCCGACGCAATATGGCCAAGACGGTGTGTAGGTCCGGTATTCAGAACGGCTTTGGACACGCCGACTGCCGTCCGGCCGATCGTCGCCCGACGTGTGTCCTCATTCTAAAGCCTCAACGTGTCAGCAGGAGTGGCTTCAGTGGCAATGACCTGCACTTCGAGCCATCCCGATCGTGGCTGACGTCAGCGCGCCGGCCAGCTCAATAGTGAATCACCGAGCGGATCACTTTCCCCGCGTGCATCAGCTCGAACGCTTCGTTGATGCGCTCCAGCGGCAGCACCTCGGTGATCATCTCGTCGATCCGGATCTCGCCGGCCATATAGCGGTCGACGTAACCCGGCAGCTGCGAGCGCCCCTTGACGCCGCCGAACGCTGAGCCGCGCCAGACCCGGCCGGTGACCAGCTGGAACGGCCGCGTGCTGATCTCCTGCCCGGCGCCGGCCACGCCAATGATGATCGACTCACCCCAGCCTTTGTGACAGCACTCCAGTGCCGCGCGCATCACGTGGACATTGCCGATGCATTCGAACGAATAGTCGACGCCACCATCGGTGAGATCCACGATCACCTGCTGGATCGGCGTATCCGGGTAGTCCTTCGGGTTGATGCAGTCGGTCGCGCCGAGCGCCTTTGCCATCGCGAACTTGTCGGGATTCGTATCGACCACCACGATCCGGCCGGCCTTAGCCATCACCGCGCCCTGCACTACCGACAGACCGATGCCGCCCAGCCCGAACACCGCGACCGACGCGCCCGGCTCGACCTTCGCCGTATTCAATACCGCGCCGATGCCGGTGGTGATGCCGCAGCCGAGCAGACATACCTTTTCCAGCGGAGCGGCGGGGTTGATTTTCGCCAGCGAAATCTCCGGCAGCACGGTGTATTCGCTGAACGTGCTGGTGCCCATGTAATGCAGTAGCGGCTGGCCGTTGAGCGAGAAGCGCGAAGTGCCGTCCGGCATCAGCCCCTTGCCCTGGGTAACACGGATTTTCTGGCACAGATTGGTCTTGCCCGACCTGCAGAACTTGCACTCGCCGCATTCGGGCGTGTAAAGCGGAATCACGTGGTCGCCGACTTTCAGCGATGTCACGCCGGCACCGACTTCCTCGACGATGCCACCACCCTCATGACCGAGGATCACCGGAAACAATCCTTCGGGATCAGCGCCGGACAGCGTGAACGCATCGGTGTGGCAGACCCCGGTCGCCACGATGCGCACCAGCACCTCACCGGCCTTGGGTCCGGCGACGTCGACCTGCTCGATCGTTAGCGGTTTGCCTGCTTCCCAGGCAACGGCGGCGCGTGACTTCATGACTCAACTCCTGATGATGGAATGCAACGACCAACGATCATGCCGCGTCCGGCCGCATTGTGAAACTGCATCAGTCCGGCGCCGGTGCTTCACACTGCAACGCCGGCATCTGCCGGCAGTAGTCCTCGGCCTCGGCCAGCAGCCAGTCGCGGAACACCTGCAGCCCGCGGTGTTCCTGCGAGCGCGGCGGATACACCAGCCAGTACGCGTCCGCCACCGGCAGATAGTTGCCGCCAAGCACCCGTAGCCGACCGGCATCGATCAGCGATTTCGACGTCACCATCCGCCCCAGCGCCACGCCGAGGCCCTCAAGTGCGGCATGCCGCAACGCATCGACCGTATCGAAATGCGCCACGTAGCGTTTCGGTGGCGTACCTCCGAAACGGGCGAACCAGTCGAGCCAGCGATTGGCCGGATGCGGGTCGCCAAGCAGCGGCCATTGCGAGAGATCGCAGGGATCGGCGTCGCCCATCTGCGCCACAAGTTCCGGCGCGGCAACCGGCGCGATCCATTCGCCAAACAGCCGCTCGCTGTGCAAACCGGGCCACTCGCCCCGGCCGTAGCGCAGGCCCACGTCGACCGGCTCACGCTCGAAATTCACCAGCACCGAAGCCGACTGCAGGCTGAGCTCCAGCTCGGGGTGCGCCGCGACCAGCCGCGGCAGCCGCGGCACCAGCCAGCTCGACATGATGCCGGGGCTCGCACTGAGCGTGAGTGCCTCATGGCGGCGCTGGTGATAGCGGGACATCGCATGTTCAATGCCATCGAAATGCTCGCCGACCGCTTCAAGCAGGCTGCAGCCGTCAACGGTCAGCGTGACGCCTCGCGGCCCACGCTCAAACAGGCGTCGTTCCAGCCGCTCCTCCAGCTGGCGCATCTGATGGCTGAGTGCGCTGACGGTGAGGTTGGCCTGCGCCGCCGCCCGCGACAGATTGCCCAATCGGGCCACCAGCACGAACTGTTGCAGCAGGCCGAGCGGAAGCTTTCCCATCTTGAAATTCCTTCAAGTCTGAGTTGTGAATATATCGCTTTTTGGTGGCCTGTCACGGCGCTATGTTGAGCGCACCAGCACTCCCACCCTCCCATGAGGTGCGCCATGAGCTCTATCTGGACTGATCTGCTGTTGCTTCACGGTCACGCTCTTCCGGCCCATTTGCTGTGGCGGCCGAACGAAGGACTCGATTCACGTAGAGTGGGCGAAGCGCTGGAGCGAGCCAAGGCAAAGGCCAAGACGCAGCCAGTGGCTCCATCGCCACGCGACTGCGGCAAGCCGGCTTGCGCTTGATTACCTCGTTGCGTGGAACCACCTCGGATGGATGACGGCCGCCGTTCACGGTGGCTCCCCGACTCCGCCCATCCGAGGCTTCCCATGCACCTGCGCCCACTCGGCAACTCCCCACTCTCGATCGCCCCGCTCGCACTCGGCGGCAACGTGTTCGGCTGGACCGCCGATGAAAAGCGCTCATTCGAGCTGCTCGACGCATTCGTCGACGCAGGCTTCAACCTGATCGACACCGCGGACGTCTATTCGGCGTGGGCACCGGGCAACCGAGGCGGCGAATCGGAAACCATCATAGGCCGGTGGCTGCAGCGCAGCGGCAAGCGCGACAAGGTGGTGATCGCCACCAAGGTCGCAAAGTGGGTCGAGCATCCCGGCCTGTCGCCGATGAATATCCTGCAGGCGGTGGAGGGTTCATTGCAGCGCCTGCAGACCGACCACATCGACCTCTATTTCGCACATCAGGACGACGCCGACGTGCCGATGGCAGAGACGCTCGGTGCGTTCGCTCGGCTGATCGAGGCGGGCAAGGTGCGCGCGATCGGCGCCTCTAATTTCACCGCCGATCGCTTTGCCGATGCGCTGGACGTATCGAAGCAGAATCATCTACCGCGCTATGAAGTCCTGCAGCCGGAATACAACCTGGTCAGTCGCGTTGACTACGAAAAAGACTTCGAGCCGCTGATCCGCCGGGAGAACATCGGCGTGATCAGCTATTACGGGTTGGCCAGTGGTTTCCTCAGCGGCAAATACCGCAGCGCGGCGGACCTGGCCAGAAGTTCGGCACGCGGCGGCGCGGTGAAGAAATATCTCAATCCACATGGCCTGCAGATTCTCGCCGCGCTCGATGCGGTTGCCGCCGAACAAGGCGCCACTACCGCGCAGGTCGCGCTGGCATGGTTGATCGCCCGCCCCGGTCTCACCGCACCGATCGCCAGCGCCACCAGTGTGGAGCAGCTCAACGAGCTGTTCGGTGCGGCCAAACTGCAATTGACCGACAACCAGATTGCCGCGCTGGATCTGGCCAGCGCCGCCTGATCAATGCTGACCGGCGCCCGCATTCGTGGGGGCGCCGGTGCTGCTGTCGGACGCCGGCTCTGCGTCCTGCTCTTCCGGTGACTCCACCACGTAGCCTTGGGCCTTGAGCTTGGCGATATAGCCGGTGGGCGATAACAGTTCGCTCATCGGCAGCATCGCAAAGGTCTGCGCGTTGCTGGCCAGTGAGGCCCGCGCCGCATCCAGCCAGGTCGCCTCCAGTCGTGCCGGCACATCGTCGAGGCCGAGCTTGTGCGCGAACGCCGCGCCGGTCAGCGCGGCGACAC
>JBAPPP010000148.1:0-9760 GCA_049280175.1 Rhodanobacter sp. | reverse complement strand
TCCCTCTTCCTGGACGAAACCAACCTCACCAACGAAACCATCTCGCAATATCAGGTCTATCTTGATCGCGAGAGCTATGCCGAGGCTGACGGCAGGACGGTGTTTACGGGTATTCGCGGCACGTGGTGAATCTGGCGGTCGCTTGCCTTGGCAGGCGACCGGCCAGAGGCCGCGATGGAAATCGGAGATAGACAAACGTGTTGCGCTTGAACAACGCACGACTCAACGTGCAGATCCTGCCCAGCGTGGGCGGCGGCCTCGTCCGGCTTGATTGGTGCGGGCGAGGCGAGCCCATTCCCTTGATGCGTCCGTGCGACCTCTCGCTAGCGACCACGAGTAGTCAACCGGACCCGAACCAGTTGGCGTGCTATCCGCTGCTGCCCTGGAGTAATCGCATTGCCGAGGGCAGCTTTGAAGTGGAAGGGCGTCGAGTCACGCTTTCGCCCAACCGCGACGATGAGCCGTTGCCGATCCACGGCAGTGGCTGGCAACGCGCCTGGCAGGTGCTGCGGCAGAATGACCACGAGGCGTTGCTGGTACTTGAAGAAAGCACGCCAGACGCCTACGCCTATCGCGCCAGTTTGCGTTATGCGCTGCAAGACGATGCCTTGCGGATCGAATTGCAAGTCACCAATATGGGCTCATTGGCGATGCCCTTCGGCCTCGGCCTGCATCCGTTCTTTCCGCGTCATGGCGATGTGGCGTTACGCGCGCCAGCGCCACAAGTGTGGATCAATGACGGGCATTCACCGTTGCCCGTTGCCGTCATCGATGTGCCGCAGGCATGGGATTTCAGTGAGAGTCGATCTCTGCCAGAGGACGGGCTGAATCATGGCTTTCAATCCTGGACGGGTGATGCCGTCATCTCGTGGCCACGGCTTGGACTTCACCTGCACATCGAGGCTGATGTCGACGCGTTCGTGATTTACACGCCGGCCGACCAGGACTTCTTTTGCTTCGAGCCGGTGGACCATGCCATCAATGCCGTCCATCTGCCCGGCGGCGCGGTAGCGAATGGCATGACACTGCTGGCGCCGCAGGCCAGCCTTGCGCGTCACTTCGTATTCCGCGTGGTCGACGATAGCGCGGCCTGAGCGAGCGGCTTACTCCTGAACCACGTTCCTTGCCGCCCGACGCATGGCGACGGTTACCATACAACTCGCGCGCGATGGCGCCTGCAGGACACTTCACGTGAACCCAAGACTCGAACGCAAGACAGCGCTGATCACTGGCGCGGGTAGCGGTATTGGCGGCGCGATCGCCGCGCTATTCGCGCAGGAAGGCGCGGATCTTGCGTTACTGGACAGGGATGACGAAGCGGTCGACCAACTCAGTCGCAAGCTGCATGCCGACACTGGCCGTCGCTGCATCCCGCTGCACGCTGATGTGACCGACGCAGAGCGCATCAACAGTTGCTTCGCACAGGCGATTGATGCGCTGGGACGCATCGACATTCTTATCAACTGCGCGGGCGTCAATGTCTTTCGGGATCCGCTGACATTGCAAGCGGCCGACTGGGAGCGTTGTCTCGACGTCAATCTACGCGGCGTCTGGCACTGCATCAGCGCGGCGCTGCCTTCGATGCTGGCGGCCGGCTACGGACACGTAGTCAACATCGCGTCGGTGCACGGCCACAAAATCATCCCGGGCAGCTTTCCTTATCCTGTGGCCAAGCATGGGCTGATCGGTCTGACCCGTTCGCTCGGTATTGAGTATGCCGACCGCGGCATTCGCGTGAACTCGATTTCGCCGGGGCTGATCATGACCCCGGCCGCAGAACGCTGGTTGGAGTCTTGCCCCGATCCCGAGGCCGAACGCCGCCGGCAAGCCGATCTGCTTCCATGCAAACGCATTGGCGAGCCGTCCGAGGTGGCCTACACCGCGCTGTTTCTGGCCAGCGACGAGGCGCGCTTCATCAACGCTACCGACGTGTTGATTGATGGTGGTCGCAGCCAGCTCTATCACGCATGACGAATGCAATCGCACTGCTTATGTGCGTTCGTTGCTAGAGCCAGTCTAAAGCCCCTGCTGTGCTCCCTCCCCTGCGTACCGGAGAGGGCTGGGGTGGGTCGCTCTTGACCAAGAAGATCAAAAGCTTCACCCCCCTCCCAGCCTCCCCCTGCTTGCGGGGGGAGGAGCGAAGCAGATCATGAACGGGCTTCAAGGCGCGACTCCAATACTTCCAGGGACACCCCGGAAGTTTCGGGAACCCGCAGCAGGGTGAAAACGAAACCCGCTGCACAGATCGCGCCATAGAACCAGAAGCTGCCAGCCGGACCCAGATGCGCATTGAGCCAGGGAAAGCTGTAGGTGAGCACGAAGCACGCGATCCACAGCGCGAACACGCATAGAGCCACAGCTTGGGCGCGAATGTGCTCCGGAAAGATTTCCGACAGCAGCACCCAGGTCACCGGCGCCAGCGTGGTTGCATAAACCGCGATAGCCGCGAGCACCAGGATCAGCACGGGCATGCCCTGGATGTGCATTGCATAGGCGCAGCCGATCAGCAGGTAGATCAGGGCCAGCGCGCCGGCACCCAGCAGCATCAGTTTGCGCCGACCCCAGCTGTCGACCAGTCGCAGCGCCAGCAGGGTGAACACCAGGTTGACCGAGCCGGTAGCCACGATCGACTTCAGCGTGTCGTTGATGTCGAATCCTGCGGACGCAAAGATGTCCTGGGCATAGTTGAAGATCACGTTGATGCCACACCATTGCTGGAACACGGCCAGCACGATGCCGATCACGATGACCGGGCGCACCTTCTTCGCCAGCAGCGCGCGAAACGGTGTGCTCTCGTGCTCCGTCCGGCTGTTGCTGTGGATGGCGGCGAGAATCTCGCGCGCATAGGTCGCTCCGCCGATGCGTTCCAGCACGCACTGGGCGGCTTCGTCACGGCCAACTTTGCTGAGCCAGCGGGGGGATTCGGGGATCACCAGGACGAGTGCGAGGAACAGCGCGGCTGGTACACCTTCGCTGGCGAACATCCAGCGCCATCCGTCTTGTACGTTCCAGCTATGCATGAGCGCCTGAGCACTCAGGCCCGCAGGCACTGATCGGGCAATCCACATGTTCACCAGTTGCGCGAGCAAGACGCCGACCACGATCGTCAACTGGTTGATCGCCACGAACAGGCCGCGGTTTCGGGCCGGGCTGACCTCGGCGATGTACAGCGGGGAGAGCCCCGAGGCTAGGCCAATACCGATGCCGCCGACAATACGGAAGATCGCGAACACGGTCACGTCATTCGCCAGCGCCGTGCCGATCGCACATGCAACGAACAGAACTGCGGCCAGCATCAGCGTCGGCCGGCGGCCAAAGCGGTCGGCCAACCAGCCAGCCGGCATGGCACCGGCCATGCAGCCAACCAGAGCCGAGCTCATCAGCCAGCCGGACATCACCGGGTCGTGCACCGAGAAGTACGTTTCGTAGAATAACTTCGCGCCGCCGATCACCACCCAGTCGTACCCAAACAGCAGCCCGCCAAGCGCCGCAACCAGGCAGATCAACCACAGGTAAAGTGGGTTCGCCACCGAGGGTTCAACGGCTTGCGCTGGTACCTGCATCGACTCGATCTCCCGCTGTTGTCTGGATATCCGCCAAGCTTCTGCTTGGACTTCGTGGTTCAAACTGCCTCGACCGGCGCACGCCACATCGGTTCGTCGGCTGCGCGTTGTGTTCCTATTAGCTGGGCGTTCTTTATATTGTATTATAATATGATGTGTCGTGACGGGTTTGATCAAAGCCATCGAGGGCAACCCATCAAGTATCTCCGGTCACGGACTCGCGGTGGGAATGCCTGACAAGCTAGAGGAAAGCCAGATGAATCGAGCGAAGACGTCCATGGTTGCTGCCGTTCTTGTGTTGAGCGCGTTGCTTGGCGGGACCGTCATGTCGGCGGGCGCCACGTCAGGGCCGGCGCAGGGCACGCCGATTCATTACGACGACGCGCATCGGGTTTTTCGCATCGACGCCGGCAAGATCACGTATGCGTTCGGCGTGAATGGCGACGGCGCGTTGCAGACCCTTTACTGGGGCGCTCGATTGGCGGCGGATGACCCGCTCGGTTCGGCCCAGCCACCGGCCTCGCGTTCGTCGTTCGATGCCATCGGCAGCAATACCCCACAGGAGTATGCCGGCTGGGGTGGTCCGATCACGGTCATGCCTGACCTGAAACTGCATTTTGCTGATGGCAATCGCGACCTGGTGCTGCGTTACGACAGCTACAAGATCGAGAACGGCAGTCTGCAAGTTACCTTGAGCGACAATCTGGCGAAGGTGACGGTTGAGCTGCGCTACGTGGCCGACCCGACCACGGGCATCATCGGCCGTTCGGCCCGGATCGAGAATCACGCAGCGCAGGCAGTCACACTCGATCGTGCCGCGGCAGCCAGCTGGAACCTGCCGCCGGCCACCGACTATTCGCTGCGTTATCTCACCGGCACCTGGGCGAGCGAATGGCATGTGCGCACACGTCCGTTGACGCCGGGCGCCACCGAGCTGGAAAGCCGACGCGGTTCAACGGGTGACGAGAACAACCCCTGGTTCGCGATCGAACGCGGTGGCGACTGGAATGAGTCGCGCGGACACGTGTGGTTTGGCGCGCTGGCGTGGAGCGGTTCGTGGAGCATCCACATCGACCAGGACATATTGAATCAGGTGCGCGTTACCGGTGGCTTCAACCCGTTTGACTTTTCCTGGCGGCTGGAGCCCGGGCAGAGCCTGGATACACCGGTGTTCTACGCCGGCTACACCGACGAAGGCATCGGCGAAGCCTCGCGCTTGCTCCATCAGTTTGAACTGACGCGTATTCTTCCCGGCAACCCGAAGCCGAAGCTGCGGCCGGTGCTTTACAACTCGTGGGAAGCGACCGAGTTCAAGGTCAACGAGGCCGATCAGGAGCGCCTGGCCGAGAAGGCAGCGAAGTTGGGCGTAGAGCGCTTCGTCGTCGATGACGGCTGGTTCGGCGCACGCAATAGCGATCACGCCGGGCTGGGTGACTGGGTGGTCAACCGCGAAAAATTCCCGAACGGTCTGAAGCCGCTGATCGACAAGGTGCATGGATTGGGCATGAGCTTTGGCTTGTGGGTCGAGCCGGAGATGGTCAATCCCGATAGCGATCTTTATCGCCAGCACCCGGACTGGGTGCTCAATTTCGAGGGGCGGCAGCGCAGCCAGGCACGCAATCAGCTAGTCCTGAATCTGGCGCGCGATGACGTCAGCGAGTACGTGTTCAAGGCGCTGGACCAACTGCTCAGCCAGAACGACATCCAGTTCCTGAAGTGGGACTACAACCGCAACTGGTCCGAGCCGGGCTGGCCGCAGCTGGCGCCGGAAGAGCAGCAGAAGGTGTACGTCACCTATGTGCGGCATCTCTACGACATCATGCGCAGGTTGCGCGAGCGTCATCCGGGTATCGAGATAGAGTCCTGCTCCGGCGGCGGCGCCCGCGTTGACCTTGGCATCATGGGTCTGACCGACGAGGTATGGCCCTCGGACAACACCGATCCGTCAGATCGCCTCTCCATCCAGGATGGCTTCTCCTACGCCTATGCCCCCGCCGTGATGATGGCGTGGGTGACCGGCTCGCCGAACTGGGTCAATGGACGACGCAGCTCGCTGGACTTTCGTTTCCTTTCTGCCATGCAGGGTGGCCTGGGTATTGGTGCCAATATCCTGGAATGGACGCCTGCGGAGGACGCCACGGCGCGCGATTACATCGCAGCCTACAAGAACATCCGCGCCACGGTTCAGCAGGGGCGGTTATACCGCTTGCTGTCACCGCAGGAGCGCGCGGCGCAATCGGCGACCGAATCGGTCGCGGCCGATGGTGGCCGAGCTGTGCTGTTCGCCTTTCTCCGCCAGGGCCAGGAAGCGCAGGCCTATCCCTCCCTCTATCTGCAAGGGCTGGACAGCACGGCGCACTATCGCTATCGGCTAATTCACGGCAACGCCGCCATCGGGACGCCCGCCGTCGCCAGCGGTGCGTACTGGATGCAACACGGCATCGATCTCAACCTGCGGGGCGACCTCGATGCCGCCGCGGTGGTGTTCGATCGCGTTGGATCGAAGGCGCAGGGAGGGCGCTGAGCGATCGACTTCACGCAGTCGCTGGCTTTAAGCAATCGCTGGTCAGAGTGTGAGTGATGGTAAGAGCGCATCTTTCGTGATGCGCACGGCGACTCGCTGTGTGCAAGGAAGGCAGTGATCTGCGCATCACCTGAGTGTCGGGGTTCGCACCCCAACCTACGCATGCTGTGCTCCTCCCCCTGCGTGCCCCGAAGAGGGACTTCCTTCGGGCGCATCGGGAGGTTGGGAGGGGGTGGCTTTTGACTTTGCGGCCAAGAGCGCCCCTCCCCAGCCCTCCCCTGCGAGCAGGGGGGGGAGCATCGGTGCCTTGCGATACGAGTCGCCAGCGGCATGCGTCGCCCATATCTGAGCGACGCATCGAACGCTTCTCGCGTTCTGCTTACTGACCGAGCTTGCGCAGTGGTTTGCCCGCCATCAAATTGCGTTCGATCTGTTCCAGAGTGAGGCCGCGGGTCTCCGGCACCAGCCATACGGTGAGCACCAGGAAGATCACGTTGAACGCCGCATAGAGCGAGAACGTTGCCGCATTGCCGATGCCGTTGAGCAGGCTCAGGAAGGTCAGGCCGACGATGCCGTTGGCGATCCAGTTGGTGAACGTGGAGCAGCCGATACCAAAGTCGCGGCCGCGTAGCGGCTGCACCTCCGAGCATAGCGTCCAGATCAGCGGGCCGGCCGACATCGCAAAGCCGACGATGAAGAGCAGCAGCATCACCACGGTGAACATCTGCTCGCTGTGTGTGTGGATGCCCAAGTGCATCATCATGCCGACCACGCCCAGTCCCAGCGCCATCACCACGAAGCCGATGTACAGGATCGGCTTGCGGCCAAGCTTATCGACCAGACCGATCGCGATGAAGGTGGCCAGAACGTTGGTCAGACCGACGATCGCGGTGAACCACATCTGCGCCTCGGTGGCGTAGCCCATACCCTCGAAAATGCGTGGTGCGTAGTACATCACCACATTCATTCCGGTCAGTTGCTGCATGACCTGTAGCAAGACACCCAGGCCCACGGAACGGCGGAAATTGGCATTTTCCCGGAACAACAAAAAGCCGGATTGCGGTGTCTTCAACTGCTCGGCGATTTCGGCCACCTCACTGTGCGCCATGGCGCGGTCGCCACGCAGCCTCTGCAGCACATCGAGTGCCTCCTCCCGGCGACCGCGCATCATCAACCAGCGAGGGCTGTCGGGCAGGAAGAGCATGCCGAACAAAAACAGCAGGCCAGGTATCGCGATCACTCCCAGCATCGCGCGCCAGTTACCGCCGTAGGAGAAAGCGGTGTCGGACAAGAACGCGGCGAAAATGCCAATGGTGATCATCAGCTGATACAACGAGATCATCGCGCCGCGGATGCGATCTTGCGCTATCTCGGCCAGGTATAGCGGTGCCGTGAAGCTGGCAATGCCGATGGCCAAGCCAAGCACGGCGCGACCGACGATCAGCACCTGCGGCGACCAGGCCATGCCACATAGCACCGAACCGCCGACGAACAGCACGGCACCCAGGACAAGCGAGCGCTTGCGGCCTAGCTGGTGGGACAGCCATGCGCCGATCAGCGAGCCGATCGCGGCACCGTACATCATCACGCTGACGATCCATTCGAGCACACGGTCGCTGACGCCGAACTCTTGCTGGATGAACTTCTGCGCGCCGGAGATCACGCCGATGTCCAAGCCGAACATCAAGCCGGCCAGCGCCGCAAGCAGACAGATGAAGATCGCGCTCGCCCGGATTGGCGCGGCGATGGGTGTTGCGATGACGCTGGCGTGCATAAATAACTCCCCGTATGCGATATCTGCAGTGGTACTTTTTTGTCGCTAGTGTCGGTTGTCGGTGTTGATCAGGCGGTCGCTTGCACCCGCATGCATTGCTCGGGCGAGCCGGCGAAGCGTGGCTCGGGCAGGCCCGTGAACGGCACGTTCGCCTGGAACAGGGCGCCGGCCAGTGAATCGGCCGCTAGCGCATGCGCATCCAGGCCAGCATGAGCGCTGGTGATATAGAGCTGGTCCAGTTCGCTGCCGCCAAAGGCAGCTCGTGTAGGCTGGCGCGCCGGCACTTCCACGATGGTGTCCGCGCAGCCGTCAGGCCGGTAACGCACAACCCGACCCATACCCCATTGCGCATTCCACAAGCCACCTTGCGCATCGACTGTCGAGCCGTCCGGCTCACCGGTGCTGCCATCCAGATCGACAAAAGTGCGCACTCGCGTGAGCGTGTTGCCGTAGTCGCAACAAAGGATCCGCCGGGTCGGTGAATCGCAGTAGTACATCGTGTCGCCCGTCGGGCTGAAGGCGATGCTGTTACTGACAGCCACTCCGCCCAGCGGCAGCCTTTCCAGCCTGAGGTCGGCATGCAGCCGGTAAAAGCCGCCGATCGCGCGCTGGCTGTCACCCACATCGGGTTCGTGCAGGGTGCCAAACACAAATCGACCCTGGCGGTCGCAGGCGCCGTCGTTCAGTCGCGTGGGCAGCTCTGCTTCCACTTTCGCGATGGGACGCAACTCGCCGCTGCTCAACTGGAAGAACGCCAGCTGCGAAGCCAGCCCCAGCAGCAACCAACCATCTGCCTCGCACAGGGCGATCGAAGCTAGTCGCTCGGGCATCGGCCATTGCCGCGTGGTGCCGTCTAGCCGGTAGCACCACAGCGTGGCAGCGTGGATGTCGGTCCAGTACAAGGCCTGTGCGCGATCGCACCAGACGATACCTTCGCCCAGGGTGTTGTTGACGGCCAGCAACGCTTCGGCGCGCATGCTCATACCCAGCCACCATCGACGATGAAGCTTTGGCCGGTGCACATGCGGCTGTCGTCTGCGGCGAGAAATAGGGCCGCGCGCGCGAGGTCGTCAGCTTGCAGATAGCCGCGCAGGCATTGCACGCGTGCGATTTCCTCCTCTCCTTCGGCGTCCAGCCAGAGCGCGCGCTGCTTGTCGGTGATCACCCAGCCAGGTACGAGCGCGTTGATGCGGATGTCAGCATGTCCCAGCTCGCGAGCCAGGCCATTGACCAGACCGTGGACGGCGGCCTTGGCCATCGCGTACATCGGGTAGCCGGCGTTCTTCTTCATCCAGCCCGTGGAGCCCAGGCAGATCACCGAACCACCTCCGGCCGAACGCATGTCCGGCATCACGGCCTGCGTGGCGAAATAGTGGTGGCGAAGGTTCACTGCGATGTTGCGGTCGAATGCTTCCGGCGTGGTTTCGCCGAAGCCGTGGCGCGCGTCGTTCGCGGCGTTGTTGAGTAGCACCTGGATCGGGCCCAGCTGCGCGCGCGCCGCTGCGATGGCCAACTCCAGCGCATCGAGATCGGTGACGTCGCAGCGTACGAACAGTGGTGAGTGCCGTACGCCGGTCAGGCTGTCGAGCAAGTTTTTCGCACCGCCCTCGTCAATATCGAGAAAGGCGACACGCGCGCCTTGCTGCGCAAAGTGAGTAACGAAGGCTGCACCGATTCCGGTGGCGCCTCCGCTGATCAGTACCGAACGATCGCGCAGGCTCGGATAGCTGGCGTAGACGCTCGTGGCGGGTTGCTCCGGTGAAGCGGTTATCGTTACCACTCCGCGACACTTCCGTCGGCATGACGCCAGATCGGATTGCGCCAGCGATGGCCGATCGCCGCACGCTCGGCTACGTATTCCTCGTTCACCGTGATGCCCAGGCCCGGGCCCTGCGGAAT
>JBAPPP010000147.1:0-25222 GCA_049280175.1 Rhodanobacter sp. | reverse complement strand
GCGCGTTGGTCGCCGACGCTTCCCGTGCATAGACATGCAATCCGCGCGCCGCGCGTTTTTCCAGCAGCGCGCAGCTGCCCTCGACGTCCAGGCGGATGCGCGCCAGCGCCTCCATGCCGGTGAGCTCCACCATCGCAAAGGGCAGGCCTACCGAAGCCTCGCGGGGCGCATGCCGGTCGAGCAGGACATCGACCGGGTCCAGCCGCAGACATGCAGCGATCGCCGCCACGTCGAACGTCTCGCCTAACCACAACGATTCAGGCGCAGTGAGGGTGGCGCCCGTCACCAGGCCCTGTTCCGCCTGGATAGACACCGGCACGACGCCGGCCAACTCTTCGAACAACACGGTATCGCCGATGCGCCGGCCGAACACCTCGCCCATGCGCGCCAGTACAAAGGCCGTGCCAACGTTGGGATGGCCGGCAAACGGCACCTCGCCGGCCATCGTGAAAATGCGCACGCGTGCGGTATGAGCCGGATCGTCCGGCGGCAGCACGAAGGTGCTTTCGGAGAAGTTGAACTCGCGCGTGATTGCCAGCATCTGCGCCGTCGTCAGCCCTTCGCTGTCGAGCACGACCGCCAGTTGATTGCCACCGTACGGATGTTGGGTGAAGACATCGGCAACGACATAGCGACGGGACGGCATGAGCGTTCTCCTGGATGACGGCGGCAGCGGTGCCTGGCCCGAATGGCGGGCCACACCTTGCCGATCAACGAACCTGTGTCGCAGACGACTGATCGGCGATCGCGTTGAAGCGCTCGGCGATGTAGTCGTCGGTGAAGCTGGTCATGCCGTAGCCTCGAATGAAGCCGCAATGGCCACCGTGGTCGGCGATGTCGAGTTCCACGTTGGCGGGCACCCGCAGCCGCTCGAACGCGTTGACCGGAATCACCGGGTCGTCGCGCGCCGTGAGGATGGTAGCGGGGATCTGCATCGCCATCAGCGCGTCGTCGGCCACCGAATAGCCATCCAGATATTGCTGCAGCGTCTTGAAGTCGGTATGCCGCAGCACCATCGCCTCGGTGAGCCCGCGCAGGTTCTGTTTCAGCTCGGTCAGCTCGAAATACTCGTGCTGCGGAAATGCCGCCTGCTTGGCCTGCAGCGAGCGGCGCCACTTGTGCATGAAGTAGGCCTGGTAGAACCACGGCGCGGACTCTTCCAGCGAGAAGAGTCCCTCGCCCGGATCGATGATCGGACACACCGCCAGCACGTAGCTCAGCGGAATCCCGACGCGTGAGGTCTGCAGCGCGGCGCGCAGTGCGAAGTTGCCGCCCAGCGAGAACCCGGCCACGGCCATCGGGCGCGCCGGCCAGCGCTGCGCGATATCGCCGAGCGCATGGATCACCTCGTCGATGCGGCAAGAGTGGAACAGCGCCTCGTTGAGCGAGTGGCTATCGCCGTGATCGCGGAAATTCAGCCGGAAAATATCCCAGCCATCGGCGAGCAGGCGACTGCCGGTCTGCAGTACGTAGGTGGAATCGACGCTACCTTCCCAGCCATGAAACAGCACGGCAAGGCCGCGCGCCTTCGGCTGGACGGCCTGTGCGGTATATGCCCCGCTGAGGCGGACGCCGCCGCCGCCATCGACCACGACGGTTTCGGCGCCCTGCAGCACTCGCTGGGCGGCACGCGGCAACAGCATGCGACGCACGCCGCTGGAGGAAAGCATGGTCTGGATATGACCGCTGCGCAGCGGCCATGGTGGTTGAAAGTCGGCGCCACGCAACAGACTCATGCGGCAGCTTCGCTCGCCATGGTGTCATCCAGTGCGGCGGCAATGCGCTCGCGCGACAATTCGGCCATGCGTCGACGCGCATCCGGTGCAGCGGGTACCGGCGTGAGGAAATGCACTTCGGCATCCATCGGGGCTCCGCCAAGCAGCCGCAGGATGTTCTGCGCGAAGCTTTCGTCTTCGCGGAAACCCGCGTCGATGATCCGTCGGCCGCCACGCGCAAAGCGCAGTGCCACCGGCTGTACCGGTACGTCAGCATCCAGCGCTGCCTGGAAAATGCGCGCGTGAAACACCTTGAGCACGCCGTTGTAGCCCGTGCCGCCTTCCGGGAACACGGCCACCGAACGGTTGGAACGCAGTCGCTCGACCATGACCTGCATCACCGTGGACAGCGAATGGTTGCTGCCCCGCCGATGAAAGATCGTGCCGCCGTTGGCGGCCAGCCACCCCACGAGTGGCCAGCTGGCGATCTCCGCCTTGGCCACGAAACAGGCCGCGCGCTGGCTGTGCAGCAATTCGATATCGGTCCACGAGGTGTGGTTGGCGACAAACAGCACCGGATCGGGCAGCGGCTGGCCTATCCGCACCGAACGCAGACCGAAGATGCGCAGCAACTTGGTCGACCACCAGCGGATCATCCGGTGCACGGTCGGCTCACGGCCATCCTTCATCACCGCGTGCTGGTTCCAGCTGAGCACCAGCGAGCACAGCAGGATGCCCAGCACGATATGCAGCAACAACAAAGGAACACGCCAGAGATAGCGCAGCGGACGTAACGGATCGTGCTCGGTGGCGATGATGGTGTCGTTGCTCATTAGTCGATTAGTTTAGCGTTACTTGGCATGGATGCCATGCGCTGGCGTTTGGCGTTCATGGCGCTGGGCTCTGCGGCAGCCGGCCGCGAAACCGGTGCGGTTATTTCTCCAGCTGTGTGAGCGGCAGCGACGGTGAGCGTTTCACCGTGCGCAGCACGAAACTCGAATTGACATCGGCGACGCCGGCGGCGTTCAACAGATGGTCGAGCAGAAAGCGCGAAAAATCCTTGAGGTCAGCCACATGGACGTGCAGCAGATAATCCATGTCGCCCGTCAGCGCGTGGCAGGCGACCACCTCGTCCCAGCCGTTGACGTGTTCGACGAAACGCTCGATCGCTTCCGCCTCGTGCTTGCTCAGCTGTACCCGCACGAACGCCTGCAGACCCAGGCCGACTGCCTGGGGATCGATCTGCGCGGCATAGCCAGTGATGACCCGGTCCGCCTCCAACCGTTGCAGGCGGCGCAGGCACGCCGACGGCGACAGGCTGACCCGCTCGGCCAGCTCGGCGTTGGTGATGCGACCTTCGCTCTGCAATACGGCGAGCATGCGCAGGTCAGTACGGTCGAGCGTGCTCACGCGCAAGTTACCTCGTTAAAGACGTCGCTATTCACAATAATAGTGCATCAGACTTGCTAGTTACCGCAACAAAACAATCTTCGTGTGCCGGATCGGCCGTATGCTGTTGCTCTACACCCGAAGCCGCACCGGAGTACGCCATGGATACGCCCCGCAAAGTCGAACACCAGCAGACCGATCGCGGTTACGTGCCGGTTTACGCCACCGGTGTGGTCGAGCAACCGTGGTCGAGCTACTCGCGCACCGACCACGAGGTGTGGGACACCCTGTTCAAGCGCCAGCGCGAGATGCTGCCCGGACGCGCGTGCAAGGAGTTCATGGCGGGCGTCGAACGCTTCGGCCTGGGCGACGGCGGCATTCCGAAATTCGCCGCTCTCAACAAAGTGCTCGGCGCCACCACCGGCTGGGAAGTGGTCGCGGTCGAGGGCCTGCTGCCGGACGATGTATTTTTCGATCACCTCGCCCATCGCCGCTTCCCGGTCAGCTGGTGGATCCGCAAGCCGGACCAGCTCGATTACCTCAGCGAGCCGGACCTGTTCCACGATCTGTTCGGCCACGTACCCCTGCTACTCAATCCGATCTTTGCCGACTACATGCAGGCCTACGGCCGCGGCGGCATGAAGGCGTTCGCCATCGGCCCCGAAGCGCTGATGAACCTCACGCGCCTGTATTGGTACACGGTGGAGTTCGGCCTGATCAACACCGACGAAGGCATGCGCATCTACGGCGCCGGCATCGTCAGCTCCAAGGGTGAGTCGATCTACTCGCTCGATTCCCCCGCGCCGAACCGCATCGGCTTCGGCCTTGAGCGCGTGATGAGCACGCGCTACCGCATCGACACTTATCAGCAGACCTACTTCGTGATCGACAGCTTCGAGCAGTTGTTCGAAGCGACGCATCCGGACTTCACGCCGATCTACACGAAGCTGCACGAATTGCCCGCACACGCCGCTGGCGACGTGCTCGACGCCGACCGCGTATTCACCCGCGGCACGCGTGAGGGCTGGGCGACCAACGCGGATACCTGAGCACCCTGCTTCTGTCGATGCGCGAGGGCCGGCTGACAAGCCGGCCCTTTTTATTGGGCACGCCATCGAGGTTTAGTCGTCACGCGATCATTCGCGTCATACAGCCGTCGGAGAAACAACGGCGGGCAGTCCGAAACCGACCCTGATCACGACCTTGGCTCAATAGCCGATGTAGAAACGACGCACCAAAACAGACGTCCAAATGCCTTTGCGAGGCTCGGGGCTTCCACCCGGGCCTTTTTCCCTGATGGGTTCGGGAAAGAAATGTTCGTGGCTACCACCGTGCAATCTCTGCTCTCGGCCACAAGCTGCTGGACACCACCCCCACCAAGCCGCCGAATAGCGGTCGTTGGAGGCTCGCCAAAACTTCGGGCATGGTCCCTGATCCTGACCCCGGGAAGCTTTCGGCTAGTATCTCGTGAAGCCATTCGGTCGAAATCAGATCCGATCAGAATGGTGTCGACGACACAAGGGGACAACGGAGTGTTTGCCTACTATCTCGAACTGGCTGTGCGCAGCTTGCGGCGCAGCCCTGGCCTTACTGCACTGATGATGCTGGCGATCGGCTTTGGCGTGGCGGCGTCAATGACGATGTATTCGGTATTCCGCGGCGTGTCCGCCGATCCGATTCAGTGGAAGTCGTCACAACTGTTCGTGCCGCAAATCGATGCCTGGGGACCGGGCCACCGCGAACATGGCGAGCCGCCCACCAGGCTGACCTATATCGATGCCATGGCGCTGATGCGTCAACATCGGGGCTTGCGCCAATCGGCAATCATTCCGATGTTTCGTTCGATCATGCCGCCGCGTACCAACCAAGACAACAGCCCGATCGACACCCGGGGCTATGCGGTCTACAACGAATTTTTCCCCATGCTGGACGTTCCGTTTCACTACGGCAGCGGCTGGAGTGCGGGCGATGACGCGCGTCAAACCCCGGTGGCAGTGATCAGCGATCACTTCAACCAGCAGATGTTCGGCGGCGGCAACAGCGTCGGCAAGACCATCGATATCGACAATCACGACTATCGTGTCGTAGGTGTTATCAGGCACTGGAACCCGCAACCGGAATTCTTCGCACTTATCGGGTACCCAACCGCCGAGCCCGACTTCTTTCTACCGGTTCAATTCGCGGTTGCAAACAACGCCATGAGCAGCACCAACGCTGCTTGCAAGGACGGCCACTATTCAGGCACCGACTTCGCGGCGCTTCTGCGCTCGGACTGTATATGGCTCAACTACATGGTTGAACTGGATAATCCGGCCGCCGTGCGGACGTATCGGCAATACCTCGATGCTTATGCAAGCGAACAGCGACAGCTGGGCCGCCTCCAGTGGAAGCCGAACAATCGCCTTCGCGACGTGCCCGCATTTCTCGACTACATGCATGTGGTACCCAGCAATACCCGGGTGTCGCTATTGGTGGCGCAGGGCCTGCTGGTCGTATGCCTGATGAACACGGTGGGGCTGCTGCTGGCCAAGTTCCTACGGCGCAGCGGTGAGATCGCCGTGCGGCGTGCACTCGGCGCATCAGGGGCGTCGATCTATGCCCAGTTCCTCACCGAGGCGGGAGTGATCGGCGCCGGAGGCGGTCTCCTCGGGTTGCTGTTCACGGCCATCGGCGTGCTCAGTGTCGGCTTGGTGATGCCGGCACGGCTCGCCGCGCTGGCGCGAATTGACCCTGCGTTGCTGTTGCTCACCCTGCTGCTTGCTGTGACGGCCACCCTGCTTGCAGCTGTCTACCCTACGTATCGGGCGTCGCGTGTACCGCCAGCGTTACAACTCAAAGCTCCATGAGGATCACGCCTTGAACGTCTATCCCATCCTCGTGGCATTACGGCGACACAAGGCCGCCGTAATACTCATCGTGTTGCAGATCGCGTTGACGCTTGCGATAGTCGCCAATGCTTTCTTCATCATCGGCCATAGTATCGAACGCATGAGTCGCACGTCCGGCGTGGAAGAAGATGGCCTGATCTTCATTCTTCAGAAATGGCCCGTCTTGTCTGGCGATGATGCCACCATCATCGAGAAGATAGATGCCATGCAGCGCGCGGATCTGGAAGCGCTAAGGAATCTGCCGGATGTGCAGGATGTTGCGGCATCGACAAGTTTTCCCCTACTCCAAGGTGATGACGCCGGCGATATTTCTCTTGATGCAGATCGCAAAGGCAAATTCGTGCGTGCGGCCTATTACTACGGCGACGAGCACTTGCGGGCGACCTTCGGCGCGCACCTGATCGCTGGCCGTGATTTTTTCGCGAGTGAGATCCGACACGGACATGGACTCCCGGGTTCACCTGTCATCATCGTGAGCAAACCCTTGGCCGACCAACTCTTTCCGAGTGGCAATGCACTAGGCCAGACGGTATATCAGGACGGCAAACCGGCGAAGATTGTGGGCATCGTCGAGCGGCTGCTGACACAGACACTGGAGGACAGCAACTGGGCCGATAACTCGGTGATTGAGCCGTTGCGAGAAGATGTCGTCTGGACGGGCTATGCGGCACGCGCGCGCAACGGCGGCACGACGGAGGCGATAAGCGAAATCCACAAGGCACTTTTTGCATTGAACCCGATGCGCCACATGCCCACCGGTATCCATTCTTTCTCCGAGATGCTTGCCAGGGAATATGACGATGAGCGCGGTATCGCGCTGCTGATGGGCGTGATCTGCCTCATTCTTCTGAGTGTTACCGCCGCAGGCATCGTCGGGCTGACCAGTTTCTGGGTGGGTCAGCGGACCAGACAAATTGGCGTGCGGCGAGCACTTGGTGCCAGAAAGATCGACATACTGCTTTACTTTCAGATTGAGAACCTACTGATCGCCGGAGGCGGTACGGCCATCGGTGCACTGTTTGCCTTGGGCCTCAACGAATGGCTGATGACGCATTACGAGATGATGCATCTCCCGCTGTTCTACGTGGCAGCAGGCGTGATTGCCATGCTCGTGCTCGGTCAGGTCGCAGTGCTGGTACCGGCGCGCCGTGCGTCCAACGTGCCTCCGGTGGTGGCGACGCGGTCGGTTTGAGGATTGAATCCTTGATCAGCAGAATTCGGCCTTCCTGGCCAAATTCATCGCTCTACGCAGAGAGTGGCTTTTCCAGAAAGCGGGCACTCGCCAACGGCAGCTTCGGGTCGAAATCTAACGTTCCAGGACGCCTCGCCGCCTAGAATCCGGCAGCCCTCGCCCCATCATTCCTACGAGAAGCACCTGGTCGCAAATAAATAACCAGGCAGGCGCATATCAAGGCCATCGCTGCCAAGGGATGCCAGGCAGCGATAACCGCGGCTGCAACAAAGGTGATGAATGTGGCTAGTGAACGTATCCTCATCATCCTTCGGACCGTGGCTGACACTTTGTGCACACCCTGCCGATCAATCGCCTCAAGGCACAGCGTCACGTAGCTGAGGTTGATGAGAGCAAATACAACGGCATATACCGACACAGGAACGGGAGCCAACTCTGAATCTGCAATCCAGGCGGTCGTGAAGGGCACGAATGACACGCTAAACAAGTGTGCGAAATTCGCCCATATCAGCGACCTCGATGCGTCCTCTGGATACAGAAGCACATGATGGTGATTCACCCACACGATCGCCAGGAAGAGATAGCTCACCGCGTAGGCCACAAAAGATGGCCAAAGTTTGATAAGCGCCGCGATGGATACCTCATGCGGGGGGTGCAGCTCGAGCACCAGAATAGTGATGATGATGGCGAACACGCCATCTGAGAAAAACACGAGTCGTTCGGGATTTCTACTCGGAGCGGTCATGGCCAAGCTCCCTCGTCAGCGCTGAGTGATCAGCTAAATTCTCTGTGGAGGCGACCGTTGGTCTCATCAAGTTCCAAGGCCGATCACTTAGGCGGTATACATCGGCTCTGTTCGCGACGCTGAGGAAAGGCGACTTGACCTCTTTGGGTACCGTCGGTGTTGCGGGGTCAAACTCCCTGGCTGATCCGCGCGACCGTCTTTGATAAGAGAGCGTTTGCGGAAGCCGCCCTAGTGCCATGTGCAGAGCGCGCAGGCCTTCTTGACCCAAAAACGTCGATCAGTTCGAGAAGAGGTGCCCGGGCAGTTCGACGGGCGCCGCGAATCATTGAGACGAAATGGCATGAAAAAGAACATCTGCGACATTAAATAACTCGACCTCTGCGTTTAAAGTCTTCTCACCCTCACGCAAGTCCGGAGTTATTTATGTCACGCATTCTTACCCCTGCCGTCGAAGCCGCTACCGGTGCCACCGCTGAAGTCTTCGCGCAGATTCGAAAGGTCGCAGGTGGAGTGCCCAACACTTTCGCGGCCATTGGCGCATTGAATCCCGCAGCGCTGCAGGCTGTGCTGAACGCGGATGGTGTCTTGGCCCAAGGCACGCTCAGCAAACAAGATCAGGAAACCATCAAGCTTGTGGTCAGCGCCGTCGCCGGTTGTGACTACTGCGTGGCCGCTCATAGTGTTCTTGGCAAGATGACGGGCCTGAAGCCGGACGTCTTGGCTCAGCTTCGCTCGGGTGGTGCCACGGGCGACGCTAAGCGTGACGCTCTTGTGAGCTTCGTTCGCACGTTGACGAAGACGTCGGGCACCATCACCGAAGATGAATTCGTTGCCATCAAGGATGCCGGTTACACCGACGCACAGCTGGTGGATATCAGTCTTGCCATCGCGGTCACTGTGTTCACCAATGTGTTCAACCGAATCAACGATACGGATGTAGATTTTCCTGCCGTCAAATGAGTGCTGTCATGGAGGCGCTGCAACGGCGCCTCCGTCTTGGGCGGCAGTGCGCCGTGACTCTCCGCCATGCTTGAACTGATGATGTGTCGGATGTTGACTAGCCAGCGTCCTCTTTCGCCTCGGTTGTCTTACGCCAGCGAGCTGGGGTGACACCCATATGCAGTTTGAACGCGCGTTGGAAAGCGGCCTCGGATTGATATCCCACGGCCTCGGCGATTGCGCCCGTGGAAATGGAGGTCTTACGTAGTTCATTCGCAGATACCGTCATGCGAATATCGGTTAGCAAGTCGCTGGCAGAAATTCCGAGCTTCTCCTGGAACAGGCGAACAAACGTTGCTCGAGACATATTGCACTTCTCCGCAAGCAGCGGAAGCGTCCATGGATGCCCGGGATTGTGAAACATGGCGTCAAGTGCTGGAGCAAGCCGCGGATAGCCAGCCAATGCCAGCAATCCGGAGGGAGCCTCCTTCGTTTCACTGGCAAAGCGCAACGTCAACGCAAATAACGCCGTGGACAACGCGTCGAGCATGGCGCGCCCACCCAGAAAATCGGCGCCGCTCTCCGCCTGCATAAGTGCCATAAGCCCGTGCAGCTCCGCGCCACTTCCTTGATCGCCAAGCGAGACTTTTGCGAGACCAGTACGCGCTATCAGCCGCGCAGGGAGATAGCGGCGCAAGAGCCGCGCGTGTGGCGGCGTCAGCACAAAGCGCCCGCACAACATATCCAGACGATCACCTTTCCCGGCGTTCTCGCTAAAAACCAGATTGGCAGCGATTCGATTCGTTACCGGCTTGGCCCTCGCACCACCGGCATCATGCAGCGTATGCGCTTCTCCGTTGGCCAGCAGCAGGATGTCACCAGCTACCAGTTGCTCTGGGCTCCCTTTTTCGGGATTTACCAGTAACGCAGAGCCCTTCAAAACGATGTGATAAGCCATCTCACCGCTCGCAAAAGCTTCTTGATCGATGCGCCATGGCGCCCCGTATTGGCAGCGCAGGTCGAGCTGCCCGCGAACCGGGGTCATTTCGAGTAAACGGCTCAACCAGTCGAGCGGAAGGGACATAGCCGGTCTCCGATGATACTTTTGAGCATAAAATAAAGACATGGGAACATTAACGTGCTCACCACTGCCGCGTAAAGTGCGTTTCACCACTTAACAAAGGCGTGCGGTCATGGAGCGCATCAACACCCCTAAGCTCGAGTCGGCTACTGGCGCAGCGGCGGCGATCTTTGACCGCGTCCGCGAAGCCACGGGTGCCGTTCCCAACTGCTTCGCCGCGGTGGGACACCTCAGCCCCGCCGCCTTGAAGACCATTTTGCAAGCAGATGGCGTACTGGTTTCGAGTTCACTAAGAAAGCAAGAACTGGAATTGGTGAAATTCGTCGCCAGTGCGGCCGCCGGCTGCGACTACTGCAGGACCGCGCATGGTCTGTTGGCGCTACTCGCGGGTCTCTCGCCAGAAGCCCTGCAGGCTATTCGTGAGAAGCGCCCAACCGGCAATCAGCGTCGCGACGCCCTGGTTCGCTTTGTCCATGCGGTCGTGACCACGCAAGGCACCGTGAGCGATGACGCGTTTGCGGACTTCAAGTCCGCTGGCTACACCGATACACACATGGTCGATATCAGCCTGGCCATCGCCGTCGCCACCTTCACCAACGTCTTCAACCGCATCAATGACACGCCGATCGATGTCACGGCGTTCGGTTAAGTCACCCCATCACAACGACTGAGGTAAACCGCCATGAATGCTCTCATCCAACTCTTTGCAAAGTCCGGTCTCCTGAAGAAGGATCTCGATTACCACCTGCTTCGTGCTGCGATGGTCGTCATCTTCGCGTGGTTCGGATACGACAAATGGTTCCAGTCCGAGATCACGGCACTGGTGCCGCTGATCACACACGGACCGCTCATCTTCTGGACGATCCCGGTCTTGGGCATTCACGGCACCGCCATCCTTCTTGGCACCGCCGAATGGACCTTCGGCTCGCTGCTACTGCTGGGCTTCTGGAACAAGAAGCTGGGCGTGTTGGGCGCCGTCGGCTCCATCGCCACCTTCATCTCCACCCTGACGATCCTTCCGTTCGTCCCCGATGGCTGGGATGCCGGAGCCGGCGGGTTTCCCGCGATGTCGATGAACGCAGCATTCCTTTTGAAGGACCTCGTTCTGCTAGTGGTCTCGGTCTATCTCCTCAAGCAGGACGTCGCTCGCTCACTCGGCCACGAAGGACGTGAGTCTTGAATTTGAGCGCAAGTGAAAGGCCGGAGGGTGCTGGCCCTCCGGCGACCGACCAAGGAGACGCAGGAATCCCAACTAAAGGCGGGACTTCACATGAACCAGAAATCTCTTCGCAAGTTCGCCAGCACCTTTGTGTCCTTGCCGTCGAACTTGCACACCCTACCGTTGGGGCTGATTGTAGGACTTGGCTTTAGGGCGCATGGCTACGCGAAACTCGCGCGCGGTACGGATGCTTTCTTAGCCATCCTGCACGCGATCGGAACTCCTCTCCCCAAGCTTCTTGCGTGGGCCACCGTCGTGGTTGAGATCGTGGGCGGATTTCTGATCCTGGATCGTTGCGTGCCGCTTAGACACCAACGACATTTTGTTTAAATGCGGCCAGTCAACGAATGGCACTCGGCGCGCCGATCAGTTCTTCCTGCTTCCCTCCTCCAATGCCTGCAATGCCTTCTCCACGCCGAGCGAACCGGAGACCTGGCTGGGCGGGTAGTCCTTAAAGGTGGAGAGGAACTGGCCCATGATGACCGTGGCGGGCATCATGACCCACAGCTTTTCGCCCCACCATTGTCCGTAGGACGTCGATTCGGCCTGGTAGCGCTCCCACGGATCGACGCGCAGGTTGGTCACGATCGGGACATTGGTCGAGTCCTCCTTGCCGGAGAACAAATTTCCCACAATGGTCTTGAAGGTGATCTTCCACTGGTTGCAACGCACCGCCATGAGGTCGGCGTTGTCGCTGAAATAGAAGAATTCACGGCGCGGAGCTTCCGTGACCTTGCCTTCGAAGAACGGCTTGAAGTTGTAGCCGTCCAGATGGTTCCTGAAGGTCTTGCTGCCCGCCTTGTAGCCGGTGAGCAGCTTCTCTTTCAGGTCCGGTTCGCCAGCGGCCGCAACGAGCGTCGGCATCCAGTCTTCGGCCGACATGACGTCGTTGATGATGATGCCCGGCTCGATGACGCCAGGCCATCTCGCAAGCATGGGCACCCGGAAACCGCCTTCGTACACTGTGCCTTTCTCGCCGCGGAACGGATGGTTGCCGCCATCGGGCCAGCTGAAGATTTCCGCACCGTTGTCGCTGGTAAACAGCACGATCGTATTGTCGGCAATGCCGAGTTCGTCCAACTTGGCGAGCAGCTCGCCCACGATCCAGTCCAGCTCGGCCATCGCATCGGCAAACAATCCAAAGCCGGTCTTGCCGTCCCACTGCTTGGAGAGATGCGTAAAGGAGTGGCATCGCGTGGAATTGTGCCAGAGGAAAAACGGTTGTCCCGCTTTCACCGAGCGATCGATAAAGTCGCATGAGCGCTTTACCAGATCCGCATCGATGTCTTCCATACTCACCTTGGCCGCGGGATCCATGCCCGGATGCGGCGGCAGCGGGCCGGCGTCGGTGATCTTCTGCTTGCCGACGCGGCCCCAGCGCGGATCCTCGCTCGGATCGTCCACGTCGGTCGCAACGCTGTGAATGATATTGCGTGGGCCGAATCGTGCGCGGAATTTTTCGTTCTTCGGATATTCCGCGTCGTAGGGTTCTTGCAGCGCATTGAGGTGATAGAGGATCCCGTGAAACTCATCGAAACCGTGGACTGTGGGCAGGTATTCGTTGCGGTCCCCCAGATGGTTCTTGCCAATTTGCGCCGTCGCGTAACCGAGTGGCTTGAGGCATTCCGCGATCGTCGGATCGGAATCCTGCAAGCCCTGCTTCGCCGCGGGCAGGCCGACTTTCAGCAGCCCCGTGCGGAACGGCGTCTGTCCGGTGATGAACGCCGCGCGTCCCGCAGTGCAGGATTGTTGTCCGTAATAATCGGTGAACAGCGCGCCCTCGCGGGCGAGTCGGTCGATGTTCGGCGTGCTGCCACCCATCATGCCGCGGTGGTAGGCACTGACGTTCCAGATGCCTACGTCGTCGGCCATGATCATGATGATGTTCGGCTTGCTCGCGGCGTTCATCGGAAGCTCCGGTTGATCGCGGCGAATGGGCCGCATCAATGGACAGTTAACCCCCACGACCGGGTGCTGCCATCAGAAATTCTACGTAGCAACCACAAGACGTTCTACGGCCTGATTTCGCTATCTCGTCACCTCGCAATACGTGGGCCAGGAGGATTAGCCGCGTCTCCGACCGATGGCACGCACGTTCGAAATGCCCAGCTGGCGTACGCCTGGGCCGAGTCTTGATTGGTGTTCGTGTGACAAAGACTTGTTTACGCCGCGCACAGATGGATTCCGGCGCATCAAACTATCTGCAGTTTGCTGCGGAACCTCCGCCATGGGTGGTGGCTTCAACCGGTCAATGCAACACGCTGCGGACTGTGCGAGCAGCAGGCGGGATGCAGATGAAGAAGCATCCTTGAATGAAATGCGACGAGGGGCTTCGGCCTGACACGAATGGCGCCATGAAGAGTTCATGCGTTCGGCGAGGCAGAGAGCGGTTGACAGTTGACTGTTGTTATTTAACAATAGTTGTATGAATACAACTATTGGCGACACCCGACGGGCGAAGAGTCACCCGAACCTCATTCTTGGTATTTGCTGCCTGAGCCTGCTGATGGTTGCGATGGATGCCACCATCGTCAACGTCGCGCTGCCCTCGATCCGGCACGATCTCGGCGCGTCGGTATCGGGGCTACAGTGGGTGATTGATGCCTACACCATGGTGGTGGCAAGCCTGCTGATGCTGGCCGGGTCGATGGCCGACCGCTTCGGGCGTCGTCGCGTGTTCCAGTTGGGCATGGCGCTGTTCATGCTGGGCTCTCTGCTGTGCAGCGTTGCCCCGGATATTCACGGCTTGGTTGCGTTTCGCATTGTGCAGGCGCTGGGAGCGACGATGCTCAATCCAGTCGCCATGTCGATCATCGCCAACACCTTTCACGAACCGAAGGCACGCGCACGCGCCATCGGCGTATGGGGTGCAGTCGCGGGCGTATCGATGGCGCTGGGTCCGGTGATCGGCGGCGCGCTAACCGAGAGCATCGGCTGGCGATCCATCTTCTGGGTGAACTTGCCCGTTGGTGCGGCGGCGATGCTGCTAGCCGCGCGCTACATTCCGGAGTCCAAGGCACTGCATCCGCGGCGCGTCGATCCGATCGGACAACTGTTGGTGTTCATCATCCTGGCCACCGTGACTTATGCGGTGATCGAAGGTCCCTATGCCGGGTGGGGCTCTACGACGATCATCGGGCTGTTCGCTGCTGCCGCGCTTTCGCTGATCGCGTTGCTTGTCTATGAACCGCGGCGTCACGAACCGTTGATAGATGTTCGGTTCTTTCGCAGTGCACCTTTCAGCAGCGCAACCTTGATCGCCGTATGCAGCTTCTCGGCCTTCTCCGGCTTCCTGTTTCTCAATGCGCTGTATCTGCAGGAAGTGCGCGGTCTGTCCGCCTTCCAAACCGGGTTGTGCACGTTGCCGCTCGCGCTGGCCACGATTCTTTGCTCCCCGCTTTCAGGGCGGCTGGTCGGCACACACGGCACCCGCCCTTCGTTGCTCGCCTCCGGTGCAGCCACTGTCGTCAGCGCGTTGATGATGACGCAGCTGACGGCCACAACGCCGCTGCCATTATTGTTGTTGACGTATGTGATTTTTGGAATCGGGTTCGGCATGGTGAATGCGCCCATTACCAACACTGCCGTGTCTGGCATGCCCAAGGCGCAGGCGGGCCTCGCCGCAGCGGTCGCCTCCACCAGTAGACAGGTCGGCGCGTCGCTCGGCGTGGCTCTTGCAGGCACCATCCTGGGCACGCATCTACATAACGGCTTCGCCGAAGCCTCGCATCCGTTCTGGTGGCTGATTACCGGCGGCGGCGTTACCGTGTTGTTGCTGGGGTGGGTATCCAACACGCGCTGGGCGCATGACACGACCCGCCACGCGGCGCATTTGCTGGAAGAAGCACCTGCAGGAGCCACGGCATGATGGGGCATGCCAACAGCGGAAGCGAAGCCGATCGCATCTGGCAGGTGCTGGTCGGCCTGGTATGGGAAACCCGCGGTGAATGGCGCCGAAAAGTCAGTGACGCCACCGGCTTGCCCTTCAGCCGTGTGCGCATACTGTGGCGGCTGGTCGATGAGCCGAAGACCTTGAAGCAGTTGGCGGCGACCGGCATCGATGCGCCCGCCACCACCGTAGCCGTAAACGATCTTGAACATCGCGGCCTGGTCGAACGCCATCCCCATCCGGACAACCGACGCGCGAAACTGGTGTCGCTCACGCCTGCGGGCCGGCGGCTCATCGAATTGGCACGCCGCACCGTGCGCGATGACGCACCGCCTGCCGTCCAGGATCTTTCTAAAACCGACCTCGCACACCTTCGCCGTATTCTGGAGCGGGTAACTGGCGGCGAGCGCTAGGAAACGGTGCCAGGTTCACTTCATTTATTGTCTTTGGTGCAACCGACTACACCTGGAACTGTTCCTGATGGAAATGCCGTGGTGGCGGTTGGCGGCGGGCGTGGATTCGGCCGCAGTCAGGCATGGCCAATATCTCGTGTGGATGGCGTTCGACGAGGAAGGTCACAGGTCAGGCCGAACCACGCCCGCAGTGCGTCCAGAAACACATGCAGCCGCGGCGGCAGGAACCGTCGCGTGGGGTAGACCGCGTGGAGAAGGATTTCTGGCGATGACCAATCGGGTAGCAACCGCACGAGCTCACCGCTGGCGATCTTCTCGTCGCAATACGTCGTTGGCAGGAAGCCCACGCCATGGCCGCGATAGACAAACGCGCTGACGCTTTGGAAAGCTCGACCCGAGAACGGCCCGCGCACGTGTACCTTGGTACGACGGCGACCCTTCACCAGCAGCCACTCGGCCTCGTTGTTGCGTCCGTTGAGCACGATGCACTCGTGCCTGACGAGATTTTCGGCTGCAGGTGAAGAACGGGCGCGCGCTGGCGCGCGCCTCGGCACCAGGTAGATCAACGTGTGGTGCCAGGCAATCGCCGATGATGAATTATTGAGGCAGCTGCATGCTCTTCAGGGCCATGGCTCGCGCTTCACTGCGACGGGCATGCCCAAATTTCAAACCAGCCCGCGTAATGGTGGGAGCCGCCGTGGTCCCGCCTAGGGCGTAGCGCGGACAAACTGCAATTTGCGTACGCGGTCTCGGGCCATGGTGAAGCCGGTGACGGTGCGGTCTTCGCCTCTCTCGAATCGAAACAGCACGTTGGATACAAAAAACGCGTCATCGAAGGCCGGCTCCAGCGGTATGGATGGACCCCGCTCACCCCGGATGGTCAAGCTGCCCTTCTCTTCTTTCAACGTCCATCCGGATTTCAGCTCAGCACTCGTATAGAACCCTTCATAAGCGCGGATATCTTGCGCCGTTGGCTTGAACGGGGCCACCTCGCTGAAGACCAGCGAACCTTGGCCGGCGGGGCTGACCTCCACACGGCGCGCTCCAGTTGTTGTCGAGAGAAATCGTATATTGAGTCTTGAATCCAGCGCTGACTGAAATTCATTGTTGCCGATGTAGGCGAGCTCTACTTCGGCACCCGACCCGTCCAGGTAGAGAAGGTGGTCACCGTTTGTCTTGAAGACACGCAGCTTTCCCTGGCGGAGATTCGCGTACATACCCGAATACTTTTGAGCGCGGGACGATGTCATGCCCTGGCGCGTCGGCAATGCCTTCAAAACGCCAGCCAGGTAAAGGTCGGCCACCGCAAAAATCCGCTGTTCGGGATTGGCATTGCCAACATTGCACAGCGCGATCGCACTCACTTGCTGATCGGGAAAGCGCACGACGAACGCGCGGAATCCAGCCCAGACCCCTCGGTGGGATACGGTTTGCAAACCACGATAGTGATCAACAATCACGCCGCTGGCATAGGCAATCCTGGTTCCATCCTTGAGCTCACCCGGGGTTTGCAGTTCGTCCACCAGCCATTGCCCACCCACGCGCGGGCGGTAAAAATTCTCGTCCCATTTTGCCAGATCATCCACCGTACTCTGCACACCGCCATCGCCCGTCTGCTCCCAATTGGACGGAGAGAGACGAAATTTTCCGGGTTCGTCCGAATCATACGATGTGGCTCGATGAGCAATGATCCGGGTGTGATCACCGAGAACGCTAGTCGCGGACATGCCAAGTGGATCGAAGATGTGTTCCTTGGCGAATGCGTTCAACGGCTTTCCGCTGACGCGCTTGACCACCAACGAAAGAAGGAAGTAACCGGAGTTGCTATAGCTGAATTCGCTTCCCGGTGGGAAGTCCAGCGTCTTCTTTCGCACTATCGCGCGCAGCGCGTCGTCGTCCGTGGCAACGTCTTCCGGATTGATGCCATCAAGATCGAGCAACTCGAGGTAATCCGAAATGCCGCTCGTGTGATGCAACAACTGCCGCAATGTCACGACCGCGCCGTAGTCTGGAAGCTCTGGGACGTATGTCCGAATATCGTCATCCAACGATAGCTTGTGGTCATGTTCAAGCAACAGAATGCTGGCTGCAGTGAACTGTTTGGATAGTGATCCAATGTCGAAAACAGTCTGGTGCGGATCGATGGCAACGCCATGTTCAATGCTGGCGAGGCCGTAACCCCGCTCATAGGCGGTGCGCCCATGATCCACCAGCGCGAGGGCGCAACCGGGAGTTGTGGACGCATTGTAATCCGCGAATATGCCGTCAATGCGTTTGAGCAACGCGGGTGACGCATCCGTCGCCAACGTGGGTTGCCAAGCGCCCACAAAGGCAATCGCGACCAGGATCGAAACGTTCCACCTCTTCATGTCGGCTCCGTATCGCTGGCGTAGACCCTGGCTGACTCCAGGAAATGAAGAACTCGAAAATACTTCGCTTCACGGAAGGCCAAGGCAAATCGCATCCCAGTACCGAAACTCTGCCGCCCTTCGCCTCGTGCCCATCGTCGCCAGGGCGCACTGGCTTTCTTGCATGGATCCCGTTGGAAGTGAGTCTCCGGCTCCGGTGAAAAGCGGCCGGCGCATCCACCATCGCGAAAAGCGCATGAGTCACTTGGCTGTCGCGGTTCGAATCGGCTCCGTGGGCGACGACACCCATATTTCATCGCCAGACTGCATGACAAACACGTATCTCCCTGGTTCGACGCCATCGACTTCCAGCACTGACTGCGAGGGCCCCCAAGGCCGCTCCGATGGAATGCTCACCTCGGTTACGCCCTCAAAGACGATCGAAAAGGGATGCTGGAGATCGGCGCTCGGTGCCCCGTGGAAATGCAGGGTGCAGCGCCGACTTGCCCAATCAAACACGATCGACGCGAGCGTCGCGTCATGCAACCCCATCAAGGCCTCGGGAACGTCACTCACATGCGCACCTCACAGATAGCCATGTGCAGCGTACCTGCGCAACGACGACCATGGGAAGTAGCGGTTCGGGGTGAACAGGCCCGCGCCCGACTCGGAACGGACGGTTCTCGGATCGAGCATGCATCGGCTTTACGTCTGCCGCGAGATTATGGCGGCGTAAAACTCCTAGCCCACCATCCCCCCTGGCCTCTCTCATGGGAATCTGACTATGCCAATCACTCACACCGATCAGGGATTCGTTCGCATCAAGTCCGCAGGAAACGTGCCGCAAACCATGGAGAAGCTCGAGCAGCTGTTCCAGGCCCACGGATTGACGATCTTTGCGCGCATCGACTTCAGCGGGGATGCCGCGCGTAACGGGCTCACCATGCGTCCGGAGCAGATGCTCATCTTCGGAAGTCCCAAGGGTGGAACACCGTTGATGCAACAAGCTCCGACAGCCGGACTGGATCTCCCCTTGAAGGCACTGGTCTGGGAAGACGATCAAAGCGCCACCTGGGTTGCTTACAACACACCCGACTACATCCTCCAGCGCCATGGTTTGCCTCCGGCCATGAGCGCGAATCTATCGGGAGCGATTTCTCTCCTGCAGCAGATTTCGGAATAGATTGATGCGGCGCTCCTGCCTCATGAGGCAGGAGCAGTCGGAACGACGTTCGCGAGAGCCGGCACTTCGCGATGTCGACCGTGATTACTTGGCCTCTCCACTGTGCAGGTCGATCATCGGAATCGATCCGGCTCCGACGACCTGGGGCAGGATGCCGTTCCAGCGCTGCATGCCGTAGAAGTGGACGTAGTCAGGGTTACTCTTGAGGGCATTGCCCACGGAGGCGATTGCCTTGGCCTGCGCATCCGCCTGCAGCACGATGGCCTGCGCTTCGCCGTTGGCACGTTCGACCGCTGCCTGAGCTTCGGCCGATGCTGTCACCGTCTTCTGCTGGCCTTCGAACTTCTTTTGCGCCACGGTGTTTTCAGCTTGCACCGCAAGGTTCTTCGCTCGTACGGCTTCCTCGATGGATTGATCGAACACCGGGGAGTAATGGATGCCGGTCAACTGCACGTCAATCGTCTCCACGTCGAACAGTCGCCGCAGCGCCTCGCTGACATCCTTCCTCATCTGAGCCGTGATCTGCGCGCGCTGATCGGAAATGGTCAGCGTGTTGTACTGGGCAAAGGCGGCCAACGCGCGGTCCCTGACCACCGGAAGAATCGTGGCGTCGATGTCGAAGTTGCCAGCTCGCCCTACGTGGTAGAGCAGGTTCATTACAGCCGCGCTGGGAATCTGGTAGATGATGCTGACGTCGATGGTGACTTTCTGGTTATCGTTGGTATAGACGTCCAAAGCGTTGAGCGTGTAGACGGAACGACTGGTCTGGATGCGGTCGACATCCTCGAAGAACGGAACCTTGAAGTGCATGCCCGTAGTGAGCGGCGCCGCCGTCATCGGCGTTCCACCCAGCCAGCGCGTGCCGGCTTCGTCGCTCGGCGAGATCACGAAGACACTATTCAGGAGCAGGACAACGATCGCAACGGGGACGGCGATCTTCCAGACGGACCGGCTTCCAGAGAGGCCGGTGGCACCGCCCAGTGGGAAATTCTTCATGTGTGCGCTATTCCAGTGATGGGTTGCGGCGGTTGAGGTTCGTTTGGATCGGAAACAAACATCAGTCTAGATGGAGAAATCCCAGGCCGTCGATGGCACTGGACTCGGAGCTACGTCTTATCGGACTTCGGCCGCTTGATCTCGCTCACTTCAAGCACTTGCGCGATGCGCGTGCCGTCCCAGCGATAAATAAGGTGCTGCGCCTGCACGCAGGGGGCGACGACATCGGGGTAGAAAGCGGCGAGGCACTCGCCACCGGTGTGGCGGACGCTGTCATAGACGATGCCGCTGGAGCCGGCGGCACGCAGTTCGCGGGCGAGCGCGACACTGGCCACGTAGCTGTCCGGGTCGTGTGCCGCATGCCAGCCGCCACGCAAATCGTGCAGCTTGCAGTCGACGCTGCTGCGATAGCAGCGCATTTCGATTTCGCATGCGGGCTCGGCAGTGGCAGCGAGGAATTGCTCGCGGTGATACACGGTTTCTTCTACCGCGGTGGCCACGTTGTGCGCCGCATAGAACACCCCCCAACTGCCATCGGAGAAGCGACTGCCAGCCGGATTGAGATGGGTGAACGCGGCCATCACCGGCGTCGAGCCGGGGCCGCTGATGCGCCGTTCCCGCGGCACCAGCTTCAGCGCGCCGGCCTCTTCGCGCAGACGCGGGTTGGTCAGCGCCTCGATCGCAAACACCGCGTCGAGATCACGCGGATCGGCGATGCGGTCGAACACACCGACCGGCGGAAACCGGCTCGGCACGATGCGATAGACCTGGTTCCAGCGGATGCGTTTGAGCGGCGGCAGATCGGTTGGCATCAGGCCTCCAGTGAACTCAAGCTCCGCACTACAGGCCATCGCGACTGAAGTCGCTCCCACCAGTGCGTGTCAATGATCATCGCCGGCGCCTGTGTCGCCGGCTGCGACTGCCTTGGCTATCCCCGTTCAGCCGCGCTGGGCATCCAGATACTGGCGAACCACGAATAGGTCGGCGACGTTGCCCGAGAGCATGCGTTCCAGTGCGGATTGGCCACCGAACAGCGACGCCTGGTTTGGCCTGTGCAGCCACGCATCGGCCTGCGGCGGATCGGGGAACAGGATCTGCAGCGCCTTCCAGATACCAAGCAAGTAACTGATCCGCTCGATCGTGTCGCGGCCAAGCAGACCATCCTGCTGGCGCTTCCACTTGTAGAACGTCGATTCCGGCGGGTCGCCGAGCAACTTGCGTTGGTCGGCAATGCGCAACTTCCAGTGTTCGGCCAGCTGAAAGAAGGCGCGCAGTGCGGGGCCACCCAGTGCCTGGGCGGGAGTGGTTTCGGACAGCGGGTTAGCCGACATGCGAAACTCTCCATGTGAAGTTAATTAGGATTGTACTCCATTTGTGCAGTTTCTGATCAAATCAGGCGAGCGTCGTGTTGGCGTGGTAAAAAGGCGCCTCCGACTAGGGAGTCATTGCCATGCGCGTGCCAACCTTCGTGATATTCGCCCTGCTCGCTCTAGCGCCTGCGCTCAGCCAGGCCGCGGTGAAACAGGCCGCCTCCGACAGTTTGTTGATCCAGGACAGCCGGGTGTTGCATGTCACGCCCGCCAAGGCTTACGCGGCTCTGTCCGACGTAGCCCACTGGTGGGACAGCGAGCACACCTGGTCGGGCAACGCAGCCAATCTCAGCCTGAAACCCGAAGCGGGCGGATGCTTCTGCGAGCGATGGGGCGACAACAGCGTGCAGCACATGCAGGTATTGGGGGCGATCAAGGATCACCAGCTGCGTTTGCAGGGCGGACTTGGGCCGCTGCAAGGGATGGCCGTACAGGGCGTGATGACGTTCACCCTGAAGCCGACCGGTGATGGCAGCACACTGAGCTTGGAGTACCGGGTGAATGGCGCCAGCGGCAGTGGCCTGGACAAGCTTGCCGCTGGCGTGAACTCGGTATTGATGCAACAACTCGATCGGCTGCAGCGCTATGCGGAAACCGGCAAGGCGGACGTGGCGAAACCCTGAGCCGGTCGACAAGCCATAAGGCTAGTCAGCAAATCGTTGGTTATGGGGCGTTGCCATCCTTTGCACCATCGGGACCGAAGTCCGGCTCCGGACCGCCGTCGGCAATGAAGCGGTCGATGCGCTGTTCCAGTACCGGCAGCGGCACCGAGCCGGTGGACAGCACGGTGTCGTGGAAGTGGCGCACATCAAACTTCGGGCCGAGCGCCTTTTCCGCCTTGGCGCGAAGTTCCAGGATCTTCAGATAGCCCAGTTCATACGACAAGGCCTGTCCAGGCCAGCTGATGTAGCGATCCACTTCGTTGGCGATCTCACGCGAGGACAGTGCCGTATTCACGGTCAGAAAGTCGATCGCCTGCTGGCGCGACCAACCGAGATGGTGGATGCCCGTATCGACCACCAGCCGGCAGGCGCGCCACATCTGGTAAGTGAGGAAACCGAAACGCTGATACGGCGTCTGGTAGATGCCCATCTCGTTGCCGAGGTATTCCGAATACAGGCCCCAGCCTTCGCCATAGGCGGAGATATAGCCATTGCGGCGGAACGCGGGCTGGCTGTGATCCTCTTCGGCCAGCTCAAGCTGCAGCGCATGGCCGGGATAGGACTCATGCAAGGTTAGCGCAGGCATGTTGTACAACGGCCGCGACGGCAGGTCGTAGGTGTTGACCAGATAGACGTCCGGACCGCCGCGACCGGAGGTGTAGTACGGCGCGATGTCGGCGGGTACCGGCTCGATCGTGAAGCGCTCGCGCGGCAGATGACCGAACATCTTCGACAGTCGCCCATCCACTTGCTTGGCCACCCATGCGCTACGCATCAGCAACTCGTCCGGCGTCTTGGCGTAGAACTGCGGATCGGTACGCAGGAACTGCAGGAACTCGGCGAAGCTGCCCTTGAAGCCGGTCTGCTTCATCGTGTCGAGCATCTGCGCGTGGATCTTCGTCACCTGGTCGAGGCCGATCTGGTGGATCGCGTCGGGGCTCATGTCCAGCGTGGTGTATTCCAGGATCTGCTGGTGGTAATAGGCCTTGCCGTCCGGCAGCGCCTCGGCGGCCAGCGTGGTGCGCGCTTGCGGCACGTATTCGTTGCGGAAGAACGTCAGCAGCTTCGCGTAGGCCGGGATCACGTCGTCACGAATGCGTTGCAAGGCCTGACCCTGAAACGCCTGCGCCTGGTCGGCCGGAATCGACGCGGGCAGCTGCTTGAACGGCTCATACAAACTGCTCTGGGTGGGATCCTTCAGCTCGGCGACGGCCGCGATTGAAACGTCGCGACCAGCGAGCACGGCCCGCGGCACACTGAAACCTCGTTGGAGACCCGCGCGCATATTCGCGATTTGCTGATCGATATAAGCCGGGATCTGCTTGAGGTGATCGAGATATTTTTTATAGTCGTCGGCGGTGCGCGGCTGGTCGCCGAGGTTGTCGTCGATATCGGACCAGAACGCCGAGTCGCTGTTGAACGGCATCTGCCAGTTCTTGAAGCGCTGGTCGGCCACGAAATTGGCAATCTGGTCGCGATAGACCGCGTAGTTGATGCGATTGGTCGGTGACAGCTGTGCAACATCGATGTCGCCGAGCTGCTTGAAAACGTGCTGCCAATACTCCAGCCGTTGCTGCTGGCTGGCCTCATCGACGTCGTCGAGCCGGCCATTGTTCGGCTGCGACTCGCCCGATGCACTGACGCCGGCCTGACCCGTACGCCAAGCCCATTCGGTGGTGTAGAGCTGCTTGAAGCGGGCATCGGCGTCCTGCGCCGCCCACACCGGAGTCACCAGCATCAATGCAACCAACCCCAGCCACGCGCCTCTCACCCTCGCGCCATTCATTACTTTGTTCACTCCGCGGATCCTCTTGCCAATGGTGTCTTGCCGGAGGCCATGGCGGCGTCCTCCACACTCCAGAAATTCAATGCCGACGATGGAAGCTCGGGTAGTGCCACGCGCTGCAGCAACGCCCGCACGGCATCCTTCAATCGTGCCACACGCAGCGTGATGTCACGAGCAGATAGCCAAGCGGCGAACTCCGCCAGGGACTCCAGCGCGGTGCTGTCCAGATCGGACGACTCCTCCAGGCTGAGCACTACGACCTGGGTCCCGCCGTGCTCCTGCACCCGCTGGCGCGCCAGCGCCAGGATCGACTCGGCGTTGGCAAAGAACAGCGGCTCCTCCGGTCGCAGGATCAGCATGCCGGCCAATACATGTGCCCGTGGATGTTCGGCCACATCGACGAAATCATGGCTGCCGCCCAACTGGCCGAGCACGCTGATGCGCGGCGTGGCGAGCTGGCGCAGCAACATCGCGAGGCTGAAGGCGATCGCCACCAACAAGCCGTTGAGAATGCCGATCGAGAGCACCGCGAGTACCGCGGCCAGCGCCACCAGCCGATCGCGTTTCCATTGCAGGTACGGCTTGAACACGGCCAGCCGCCACGACTTGCTTACCGCGTGGATCACGATCGCCGCCAGCACCGGCTCGGGAATACGTTCGATCCAGCGCAGCAGCAACAACACCATCAGCAGCACGCTGCCCGCGGCGACCAGCCCGGCCAGTCGCGAGCGTGCACCGGCCGCCTCGTTCGCCGAAGTACCGGAATAGCCGGCGCCAAGCGGCATGCCGTGCAACAGGCCCGACACCACATTGGCCACACCGAGCACCAGCAGGTCGCGGTTCGCGCTCACCGGATCGCCATGCTTCAACGCAAACGCGCGGATCGCGCCGTACGACTCCGCATACAGCACCAGCAGCAAGGCCGCCGCAAGCTCCATGCTGGGCAGCCACTGTCCGCTGGACGGCCATGTCGGCAGCGCCCATGCCGGCGTGAGATTGATGGCGCCGATCAACGGCACGCCATGCTGCGCCAGCCAGCCCGAGACCAGCACACCCAACACGATCACCAGCAGGCTGCCAGGCAAACGGCGTACCCGCTCACTGAGGAACAGCAGCAGCAAAGCGACCACACCGGTACCCATGGTGGCCGGCTGTACGTCACCAGCGGACTTCAGCAGATGCAGCAGCAACAGCGGCACGAAGTCGCCGTGCAGGGGCGGCAATCCGAACAGGTTCGGCAACTGCTTCAGGGCGATCACGCAGGCCAGCCCGAAGGTGAAGCCGCGCAGCACCGGCCGTGCGATCAGATTCGACAACCCGCCGAGACGCGCCGCGCCGGCCAGCAAAAAGCAGCCGCCGGTGAGCAGTACCAGGGTCGCCGCCACGGCCGCACGAGCGGCACCTTCC
>JBAPPP010000146.1:0-1597 GCA_049280175.1 Rhodanobacter sp. | reverse complement strand
CCCTTCAATACGTCACGACGTTTGACGTCCATCTGCTTCCTCCCTTGGATCCCGCGCGCACCACGCGCCACGGGCGCGATACGGTTACGCGAAGCGAAACATCGCGATGCCGTAAACCACCGAGGCTGCGAGCGGGTACCACAAGGCGCCCCCGCCAAGCCGCAGCCAGAAGACAAAAATGAAGGCCGACCCGATCAGGGTGACGAAGAACCGATCTCCTCGCGTGGTCGGAAAACGCAGGATGCCGACCCGCGGCGTCTCCGGCCGATAGATAGCGAGCAGCGTGAGAATGATGAGCGCTAGCGCCACGAGGCCGAAGAACAGCGCCGTTTGCCAGGTCCATGCCATCCAGGCGAGCATTGCGGCCGTTCCTCTAAACGCGGCCAAGGGCGAAGCCCTTGGCGATGTGATTGCGCACGAACCAGATCACGATGGCGCCTGGAATCATCGTTAGCACACCCGCCGCGGCAAGCATCGACCAGTCCATGCCGGAGACGGAATAGCTGCGCGACATGACCGCCGCGAAGGGGAGAGCGTTCGTGGCCGTGAGCGTCGTCGCCAGCAATTGCTCCACCCAGGAGAACATGAAGCAGAAGAACGCCGTCACGCCGATGCCATTGGCGATCAAGGGCAGGAAGATCCGGATGAAGAAGCGCGGAAACGAATAGCCGTCGATCGCCGCCGTCTCGTCGATCTCGCGTGGCACGCCGCCGACGAACCCTTCAAGAATCCATACGGCGAGCGGAATATTGAAGAGGCAATGGGCGAGCGCGACTGCCCATACGGTGTCGAATAGCCCGACCGCATAGTAGAGATTGAAAAACGGCATGGCGAAGACCGCGGTCGGCGCCATCAGGTTGGTCAGGAGCCAGAAGAACAGGTGCTTGTCGCCGATGAAGGCGTAGCGGTTGAACGCGTACGCCGCCGGCAGAGCCACCACCACCGAAATGACAGTGTTGATCGCGACATAGGTGAGCGAGACGCCGAAGCCGTGCACCCAGGTCGGATCGTTGAAAATCTGGAAATATTTCTCGAGCGTCGGATGGCGCGGCCACAGCGCCAGTCCCGACACGATGTCGGAATTGGTTCTGAGGCTCATGTTGATGAGCCAATAGATCGGCAACATCAGCACCACCAGATAGACGGCGAGGATGACCTTCGGGAGGGCGCCCTGGCGCATCAGGCGTCCCTCCGTCGCTCGAGCTGGGTCATGATGGTGAAGAAGATCCAGCAGACGGTGAGCGTGATCAGGTAATAGACGAGCGACATCGCGGCCGCGTTGCCCAGGTCGACCTGTCCGAGCGCGATCTTGACCAGATCGATCGACAGGAAGGTGGTCGCGCTGCCCGGGCCGCCGCCGGTGACGACGAACGGCTCGGTGTAGATCATGAAAGTCTGCATGAAGCGCAGCAGCACCGCGATGACGAGCACCTTCTGCAGCTTCGGCAACTCGATGTTGAAGAAGATCGCCCAGCGGCTGGCGCCGTCGATTTGGGCAGCCTGATAGAAAGCGTCGGGAATCGCCCTGAGCCCGGCATAACTCAACAGAATGACGAGCGGCGTCCAGTGCCACACATCGATGACGACGATCGTGGTC
>JBAPPP010000145.1:0-7861 GCA_049280175.1 Rhodanobacter sp. | reverse complement strand
GACGAAGCCAGCCTGCGTGCATGGCAGCCAGATCACATGGCGATCGGCGAGCTGGCGCACGCCAGCGACAGCATGGGTCTGTGTGCGTTCGCCCGCAGCGCCAACCCTGATTACCAGTTGGTCGTGCGAGCGTTCCCTGCCGGCGTCGGTATTGTCGAAGATCCTGCCTCCGGCGCCGCCAACGGATTGATCGGCGCCTATATTGCTCGCGCCGAAGCTCATGGTGCGCTTGCCCAGGGCTACCACGTCAGTCAGGGTCGCGAGATGGGCCACGACGCCCGCTTGATCGCGCGCATCGAAGGCGATGCGGTATGGACCGGCGGTCGCAGCCATATCGTGATCGACGGCACACTGGACTGGCATACACACGACTGAAGCCGGCGCGAATAACGACGACTTACTCCCGCTCGTCGAGATGCGCGCGGCGCGCAGCAACCAGCGCCAGGGCTGACCAGTCCAGCTCGGCATCGCCGGCCGCCAGCGCTTCAAGCAAGCCGTCGCGCAATACACCGGCAAAGGGCAACGGCACCCGTGCCGTGGAGGCAGCCGTCAACGCGAGTTCGACATCTTTCAGGCCGAGCGGCAAGCTCATTCCGGCGGGCTTGAAGCGCTGCTCGGCAATCAGCTTGCCGTAAATCTGGTAAGCCGGAGAAGCGAACAAGGTGCTGGTCATCACTTCGAGAAAATCAGCCGCGCTGACGCCATAAGCACGCGTCAGCGCAGTGGCTTCAGCCATGCTTTCAATGGCCGAGGCGAGCATGAAGTTGCCCGCGAGCTTCGCCACATTGGCGCGCTCGGGTGCGTCGCCCATCGGCCACAACCTGCTGCCCATCGCCTCCAGCAACGGTCGCACGCGCTCGATCGCAGCGGGATTGCCAGCCACAAGAATATTGAGCTTCGCGGCGGCTGCCATGTCCGGACGTCCGAACACGGGCGCGGCGACATAGTCCAGTCCGCGCTTGGCGTGTTCGGCGGCCAGTTCCTTCGCCAGCGCCACCGAGATCGTCGCGTGGTTCACGTGCACGGTGCCGCGGTCCATCGCATCCAGCAATCCACCATCGAGGAAGACCTCGCGCACGGCCTGATCGTTTGCCAGCATGCTGCACAGCACATCGCCCTGAGCAGCCCGATCCGCCGTGCGCGCCACCTTGGCACCGAGCGACGCCAGTGGTTCCGTGGCGGCGTCAGAGCGATTCCACACCGTCAACGCATGGCCAGCCGAAACCAGGTTGCTGGCCATCGCGCTGCCCATCGCCCCAAGGCCGATAAATCCAACTTTCATACGAGTTCCTTTGTCTTTGATGGGGGCAGTGAAGCATTCACCACGTTCACGACGCGCGAAAGGGAAAGCATGCAGACGCGAGGAAGGCCTACGCCACCTCGCCAGCCGCCTGCCCCGAGGCCCATGCCCACTGGAAGTTGTAGCCGCCCAACCAGCCCGTGACATCCACCACTTCGCCGATGAAATACAGCCCTGAAACAAGCTTCGATTGCATCGTGCTGGAGGACAGGCCGTCGGTGTCGACACCGCCGAGTGTTACCTCGGCGGTGCGGTAGCCTTCAGTGCCGCTGGCAGTGATTGGCCAGGCATTGAGCTGCGCGCCGATCTGCATCAATTCGGCTTCGCGATACTGGCGCATCGGGCGGCTCTCGAACCATTGCTCGCACAGGCGCTGCGCCAGTCGCTTGGGCAGCGCATCGCCAAGCACGGTTTTCAGTTCGGCCGCTGGCCGCGCACCACGCTGCTCGATCAGCCACGGCCCGACATCCTGATCAGGCAACAGGTCGATACGCAGATCGTCGCCCGGCTGCCAATAGGAGGAAATCTGCAGGATCGCCGGACCGCTGATACCGCGGTGGGTGAATAGCAGGCCCGCCCGAAATCCTTGTTTGCCGACCCGCGCTTCCACCATCGGCAACGCAACTCCGGCCAGATCCTGGTAGTGCTCCTGATGCTTGCCGCTCAACGTCAGCGGCACCAGACCGGCGCGTATCGGCAGCACCGTGTGGCCGAACTGGCGCGCCAGCTCGTAGCCGAAGCCGCTGGCACCCATGCTGGGAATCGACAGGCCGCCGCTGGCCACCACCAGCGACTCGGCGTGCACTTCACCGCGCGCAGTGAACACGCTGAAACCTTCCGGCGTCTTGCGCACCCGCTGCACACCGCAATTCGCCTCGATCGTCACGCCGGACTCGGCGCACTCGTCCAGCAGCATGCGCACGATCTGCCTGGACGAGTCATCGCAAAACAGCTGACCGAGTTCCTTCTCGTGATACGCGATGCGATGCTTCTCGACCAGTGCAACGAAATCGGCCGGCGTATAGCGCGCCAGTGCGGACTTGGCGAAATGCGGATTGGCCGACAGGTACTGGCCCGGTGTAACGCCGAGGTTGGTGAAATTGCAGCGCCCGCCACCGGACATCAGGATCTTCTTGCCGACCTTGTTCGCATGATCGACCACCAGCACCCGGCGCCCGCGCTGGCCCGCCGCAATAGCGCACATCAGTCCGGCGGCGCCGGCGCCGATGATCAATACATCCACTTTCATCCCGCCATCGCCTTCATCCTGATTTACCTCGCGAGGCGGCATTATCCACCCGCCGCGGCGTGCCGCATCGCTTACACTGACCTACCTTTACTCGAGAGATGTCGCCATGCCTTCCTTCGACGTGATCTCCGAAGTCGACAAGCACGAACTGACCAATGCGGTCGATCAGGCGAACCGCGAGCTGTCCACCCGCTTCGACTTCAAGGGATCGGACGCAAGCTATGCGCTGGATGAGTTTGTCATCACGCAGAGTGCCCCGAGCGAATTCCAGTTGCAGCAGATGCTGGACATCCTGCGCGGCCGGCTGGTCGCGCGAAAGATCGACATCCGCGCACTGGATGCTTCTGATCCGGAAGTGAACCTGGGCGGCGCACGCCAGAAAATCACCATCAAGCAGGGCATCGAGCAGCCCGTCGCGAAGAAGCTGGTCGCGTCGCTGAAAGCAGCGAAGCTCAAGGTCGAGGCGCAGATCAACGGCGAGAAGCTACGCGTCACCGGCAAGAAGCGCGACGACCTGCAGGAGGCGATGGCGGTATTGCGCAAGGCCGATGTCGAAGTGCCGCTGCAGTTCGACAACTTTCGCGACTGAGTCAGTTTTCTCCCTCCCCTGCAGGCAGGCGAGGGAGCACGAATCATCAGGCCTTGGAAAGCAGCCGGCCACCCATGACGGCGTTGGCCACCACGACCAGCGCCACGGCCAGCGCGTGCGTCAGCAGATCGGTTACGGCCGCGTTGTACGCATGAACGATCTCCAGCAGGCAGGCTGACGCCGCGGCGCTGGCTAGCCCGACCATGACCGCCGTCAGTACCGGCCGCAACGGGAACGCTCGACGCAACAGCACGATCAGCAACGCGGATAGCGGGATCGAGAAGCTGATGATGAAAACCAGGCAATCGCTGGACTGACGCAGACCGGCGACATGAGATCCCGGTTCGATCAAGGTGCGCAGGCAACCAAGGCCGCTTGCGCCGATCCACAGCAACGCGCCGGGCAGTGGCAACCATGCCCACCGTGCGCGCTGTCCCGGCACGCTGAGTGCAAATGCGGCCCACGCCGCGCAGATCGTGGTGATCACCGCACCAACCCCAGCCCACGCCAGATCCGGCGCCGCGTCCCAGCGGCGCAACATGCCTTTCATGCCGAAATGCATCAACAGTACGGCCGCGCTCGTCGCGACCACCAGCAGCCAGCCGACCGTGCGCAGCCATGGCGGCAGCAGACGCCGCACCGGCACCAGCCCGGTGCCGAGCTGGCCGATCAATGCCGCATGCGATCGTTGGTCAGGCATGGTGTTCACAGTTCTCCATGGAAACGCTCGCGCAGTGCTTTCAGCGCGCGATGCAGGTTCACTTTCAACGCGCCGGTATTGCGCCCGGTGAGTTCGGCCGTCTCGCTCAACGAGCGCTCGCGCAAGCCCAACTGCTCCACTGCTTCGCGCTGACCCGGCGGCAACTCGGCAATCGCGGCACGCAAGCGCCGCGCCCGTTGCTCGCTTTCGGTGGCCGCGCTGGCATCGTCGACATCGGGATGGCGATCCAGCGCGAATTCGTCGTGAACTTCCCGACTACCGCGACGACCACGGCTGCGCAGCGCATCGATCGCGCGACGGCTGGCAATCGCGCTGAGCCAGGCGTCGTACGAACGACTCGGGTCGTAGGTGTGGCGCACGCGATCGACGGTAATCAGGGTTTCCTGCACCACATCGTCGAGCTGGTCTTGCGTGACGCCCTGGCGCCGCGCCGCCGCGCGTATCAGTCCGATCGAATCGGCCAGCACCTTTTCGTAGGCACGCCGATCGCCGGCCTGGGCAGCCGCCATCCACGACGCCCGACGTTGATCGGGCGAGTCGCTGTCGTTTGCAGCGGTAGATTCGGCTGACACGGACTGATTGACACTCGCCCACAGGGAAAGGTCACTATCTAGACCCATGAAGCCGTCTGCGGTCAAGGCTTGCGACATCGCCGCTCCAGATCGGGGACTCTCGCAAGGCATTCGCCGCATCCCTCACCGGAGTTACTTCGTACCTAGACCATCGCAAGGGACGCGTGGCTGGCACCGGCGGTCGGGACCACAGCCGCGGCGGCCACCACCGGGCCAATCGGGACCGAAGTAACCGCCATCGACCTTCCTGCGAATACACATCACACCAAACGGATAACGCCCACATGCTTGTGTTGATCCTTGCCTATCTTGGCGGCGTACTGACCATCCTCAGTCCCTGCATCCTGCCGGTGCTGCCGTTCGTGTTTGCTCGTTCCGACCGGCCATTCATGCGCAATGGCTTGCCGATGTTGCTGGGCATGGCGATCACGTTCGCCGCAGTAGCCACGCTGGCTGCGCTCGGCGGAGGCTGGGCGGTGCATGCGAATCAGTACGGCCGCATCATCGCGTTGGTGGTGTTGGCGTTCCTCGGCCTGACCCTGCTGTCGACGCATCTCGCCGAATGGATCACCCGTCCGTTTGTGGCGCTGGGAAACCGGCTATCGCAGCATTCAGCGACCGATGGTGATTCGATCTGGTCGGCTGCCGGACTCGGCGTCGCCACCGGGCTGTTGTGGGCACCGTGCGCAGGTCCGATCCTGGGCCTGCTGCTGACCGGCGCAGCGCTGAATGGTGCCAGCGTGCAAACCACCCTGTTGTTGCTGACGTATGCGGGCGGTGCCGCGACCTCGCTGGGCCTCGCCTTGCTGATTGGTGGCAAGGTCTTCGCGTTGATGAAGCGTTCGCTCGGCGCCGGTGAGTGGGTCCGCCGCGTACTCGGCGTGCTGGTGCTTGCCGGCGTGGCGTGCATTGCTCTTGGGCTGGATACCGGCCTGCTGACCCGCGTGTCGCTGGCCAGCACCGGCGGCATCGAACAGAAGTTGATCAATGCGGTGAGTCCACCGCCCGCCGCCGAACCGGTACTGAAGGCCGGCGACCCGTTGCCGTTGGAAGGCCAGATGCCGTCGCTCGCAGGAGCCACGCAATGGCTCAACAGCTCGCCACTGACCGTCGAGTCGCTGCGCGGCAAAGTCGTACTGGTCGATTTCTGGACCTACTCCTGCATCAATTGCATCCGCTCGCTGCCGTATGTGCGTGGCTGGGCCGATAAATACAAGGATCACGGGCTAGTGGTGATCGGCGTGCACGCGCCGGAGTTTGCGTTCGAGAAGGATCCGGCCAACGTCGTCAAGGCCGTCAAGGATCTTGGTGTCGATTACCCCGTCGCGCTGGATAACAACTACGCGATCTGGCAGGGCTTCAACAACGAGTATTGGCCGGCGCATTACTTCATCGACGCGCAGGGACAGATCCGCCATCACCATTTCGGCGAAGGTGGTTATCAGGAAAGCGAGGACGTGATCCGTCAACTGCTGACCGCGGCCGGCCAGAAAGATCTGCCCGGCGGTTACGTCAGTGGCATGCGTGAAGGCGTTGAAGCGGCTGCGTCGCGCGATCCCACCCAGTCACCGGAAACCTACGTCGGCTACGCCCGTGCCCAGAATTTTGTCGGTGGCAAGGCAGCGCATGACGACCCGTGGGATTACCAGGCTGGCGCGCTCGGCACCGATCAGTGGGCGCTCGATGGCCGCTGGACCGTGCATAGCGAAAACGCACAACTGGAAAAAGCCGGTGGGCGCATCGTCTATCGCTTTCGTGGCCGTGACCTGCACCTGGTGTTGGGCCCCGCCAACGACGGCAAGCCGATCCGCTTCCGCGTGACCATCGACGGCAAGGTCCCCGGTGTCGATCACGGCACGGATACCGACGCCAACGGCAACGGCACCATCAGCGAACAGCGGCTATACCAACTGGTGCGTCAGGCCAACGGCAGCGGCGAGCGTTTGTTCGAGATCGAATTCCTCGACCCCGGCGTCAAGGCCTATGCCTTCACGTTCGGCTGATCCAGGCCGCTCTTCCTGCGGGAGCGACTTCAATCGCGATGGCTCTTTACCCACGACACCGAAAAGCATCGCTGCTGAAGTTGCTCCCACAGAAGGCACCCACACCTACGGAGGCTCCCATGTCACGCATCGATGAAACCCTCGCGATGGATCGCCGCCGCTTCCTGCGTGCGGCGGTTACCGGCGGCGCCCTGTTGGCGGTCGGTGGCGGACTGATCATTCCGCGACTGTTTGCTGCCGACAATCTGCCCGTCGGCAAACCCGGCAATGTGCTGCTGGAAATCTTTGCCGACGACGGCCGTGATCTTGGCCCAAAGCAGGTGCCCAAGCTGGTGCTGACGGATGCGCAATGGCGGCAACGATTGTCACCGGCATCATTCGACATCATGCGTCGTGCTGGCACCGAGATGGCTTTCAGCGGCCCGCATGAAAAGCCCAATGGCAAAGGTCTGTTTCGCTGCATGGGTTGCGCCACGGCGCTGTATGACGCAGCGACCGAGTTCGATTCCGGCACCGGCTGGCCCAGCTTCTGGCAGCCGATCGCCAAGCGCAATGTGATCCAGAACGCGGACAGCAGCTTCGGCATGGACCGCACCGCGATCAGTTGCGCCTGCTGCGATAGCCACCTCGGCCACGTCTTCGACGACGGCCCGCAGCCGACCGGATTGCGCTATTGCATGAACTCGGTGGCGTTGCGCTTCGTCCCCCGAACCACCGGCTGAGCACAACTTCACCCGACACCGCGCGGAGTCCCGGCGAAGCTGCCCTCGCTGTGGATGGCAGCTTGCTTAATGCATGCCTAGCCGATGTTTTCGGGACTCCGCAGCAGCAAACCCGGCAGTGCATAATGCCTCCGCCCGCTGCGCTTGCAGACGGGTAGTCGTATTGACTACTCACTCGCCGGAGATCGATTGCACAATGAAACGTTTGGTTTGGTGTGCCCTAGCAGCACTGTCCCTGGCCATCCCCGTGCTCGCACAAGCGCAGGACGCCTACGTCACCGACAACGTCGATCTGTTCGCCGGACCTGATCCGAGCTACCCGCTTGTCGCGCAGATTCCGGCAGGTACGGAAGTCGGCGTGCAGGGTTGCACCGACGGTTGGGAGTGGTGCGATGTGATCGCCTACGGCAATCGCGGCTGGGTCGCGGGTAATTTCATCCAGTACGACTACCAGAACCAGCCCGTGCTGCTGCCCATGTATGGGGCGCAGATCGGCATCCCCGTCGTCGCCTTCGTCATCGGTGATTACTGGGATCGCTATTACCGCGGCCGGCCGTTCTACGGCGATCGCGCGACCTGGTACAACCGCCCCTACGTGCGCCGACCGCCTCCGCCGCCGTCGCGTTATCCGTATCGCGGACCGGTTCGCCCGATGCCCGTGGGCGCACCGATGCCGGGATACCAGCACGCCGACGAGCGACCTGG
>JBAPPP010000144.1:0-1599 GCA_049280175.1 Rhodanobacter sp. | reverse complement strand
GGCGAGCAGTTCATGGGTCGCTCCGTACGCAAGCACTACCTCGCGGTAGTGCGCGGCTGGCCCGAACCCGACACAGGATGCATCGACTACCCGCTGCCTGGCTCACGCGAAACCGGCCCGCGCCGTGAAGCTCGCACGCACTATCAGCGGCTGGCCACGATCGAAGTGCCGATCGAGCTGGGTCGTTATCCGCAGCAGCGCTACGCACTGGTGCTGACCGAACCCGAGAGCGGCCGCTTCCGACAGATCCGCAAACATCTGGCGCATATCCACCATCCCATCATCGGCGATTGTCAGCACGGCCGTGGCGACCACAATCGTCTGTACAAGCAATATTTCCATTGCCATCGGATGTTGCTGCATGCGTGGCGGCTGCGTTTCGCACATCCGCTCAGCGGTGCGCCGATGCTGATCGAGGCCCCATTGGATGCGGCCTACGCGAATCTGCTGGCGCGCTTCGAGTGGGCGTTGCCGGATGAGATACGTGAGGCGGGGAGCGAGTACCTCGCTGCTCGCCCCTCGCCCCTGCTTCCCCCTACACTTCCGCCATGTTGATCATCAGCAACGCCATCACCCTGCCCGAGTCCGAGCTCGTGGAGCGCTTCCTGCGCGCGGATGGTCCGGGCGGGCAGCATGTGAACCGTACCGAGAGCGCGGTCGAGTTGCGCTTCGATGTGATCAACTCGCCATCGTTGCCGGAAGAAATCCGCGCGCGGCTGCTAGCACGACGCGACCGACGGCTGACCAGCGAAGGCGTGCTGGTGATCCAGGCGCGACGTTTCCGCGACCAGGCACGCAATCGCGATGATGTGCGCGAGCGATTGGTCGAGATCATCCGCGGCGTGCTGGTGCCGCCAAAAAAGCGCGTCGCCACCCGGCCAACCCGCGCGTCGAAGGAACGCCGACTGGTCGGCAAGCAACAGCGCGGCAAGATCAAGCAAACCCGTTCACGCAAGCCGGATTTCGAATGAAAGGACGCATCCTTTCGCCGGCGCAGTTGCCGCCGCGTATGCCGCGACTGCCCGATGGACTGCGGCGCCGCACCTGCCGCGTGATCCTTCGCCTGTGCGGCTGGAGCCTGGTCGGCGATTTTCCGGATGTGCCCAAGGCCGTGTTGATCGCCGCGCCGCATTCGTCATGGTGGGACGGCATCTGGGGGCTGCTGATGAAGGCAGCGATTGGCGCCGATGTGCACTTCATGGCCAAGCAGGAATTGTTTTCCGGGCTGCTCGGCAGCCTGCTGCGCGAACTCGGCGGCATGCCGGTCGATCGCGGCGCGGCCAAGGGCGTGGTCGAACAGATGATCGACCAGTTCCGCCAGCGCGATGCACTGTGGCTGGGCATCGCGCCGGAAGGCACGCGCAGGCATGTAGCGCGCTGGCGTAGCGGTTTCTGGCACATAGCCCGCGAAGCTGGCGTACCGATCGTGCCGGCATATTTCAACTACGCGAACCGAACCATCGGCGTCGGCCCGCTGTTCGAAACCAGCGATGACATGGACGCGGACATCGCCCGCCTGCGCGCGTTCTACGCGCCGTTCAAGGGCAAGCATCACGACGTCTGAGCCGCTGTAGGAGCGCACCCTGTGCGCGATGCTCT
>JBAPPP010000143.1:0-4627 GCA_049280175.1 Rhodanobacter sp. | reverse complement strand
TCATCTGCCCGGTATGCAGCTTGATACCGACAATGAACCGCGCATTGCGCAGCAACGCATCCTGCAACTGGCCCAGGCGCAGCAGCAGTTGCTGATGTTTGTCGTTCGGAAATTCGAACTGCGCCAGACCTTCGTCGAGCATCATCTGTTCGCAGTAATGTGCCCAGCCTTCCACATTGGTGGTCGCGCCCAATAATTTGCGCACGCGGTCATCCAGGTGGTGCATCCACAGAAACTGGATGTAGTGGCCCGGGTAGGCTTCATGGGTGGCGATGGTAGAGATCACCGGATAGCTGAACTGCGCCATGAACTCCTGCGTACGCTGCTTGCTCCAGTCGGACTCGGGCAGCGTGACATTGAAATACGCCTCCTTGGCCACGGTTTCGTAAGGCCCGGGCGTGTCCATCGATGCGAACGTGATGGCACGCATGAAGGGCGGCGTTTCCTCGACGATCGGACGCACATCCGACGGAATGGTGATGATCTGTTTCTGGTTGATGAATGCAATCAGATGGCTAAACGTATCGCGGAAGGTGTCGAGAATCTTGTCCTGCGCCGGATAGTCGGACGCCAGTTCACCGAGTACCTGCCGTGGTGTCTTGCCCGGGTCGAGCTGCTTGGCGACATCGGCGAACGCCTGCTGGTTCTGGCGCATGTTGGCCATGTCGATCGCCACCAGCTGGTCCAGCGGCAGGTTGACCATCTCGTCGTATTTCAGCTTGTCGCGAAACGCCGCGGCACCGATGCGGAAATCACCATGCGAGCGTGGCAGCACGTCGCTCTGCAGCCATGTCTGGTAGTCCTGCAGCGCCTTGATGACGGCGGCATTGCTGTCGGCGAACTGTTTTTTCAGCGATGCGTCAGTGACATCGGTGAATGCCGATGGCACATCGTTCTGGAAGAAATGCACCAGGCCAGGCAGTTGCTGCAGCGCGATCTGGGTATAGATCTGCGGCGGGTTGTCGAGGTTCTTGCGTGCCTCGGCCAGGGCTGCGGGCATCAGCTGCTCGCGCGCGATCAGTGCTCGCAGGCGCACATCCGGCGCAGCGAACTTGCGCTCCATCAGGGTGAATGCGCTGTTGGTGATGCCGCTGGAATAGGTATCGGGATTCTTCTGCCACGGGCGAATCGTCTGCAGGGTCAGCAGCGTGCTGTGGATATTGTTCAACACCAGCTCGCGATCACCGCGGACATATTCGCTGAGCGGTGCCGGATCGACCGCAGCTACGCGCGTCTGCCATTGCTGCAGTGCCTTGACGCTGGCATCGACGGCGGCGTGCGAGTAGTCCTCCAGCTTGCCGTCATAGGCATGCAGGCCGTCGGTGGTCGCGGTGGTGGGATTGGTGGGGAAGTAATACGTATCGAAATATTGGTCGGCGAGGCGCATGAACGCCTGGTCCGGCGCGGACTGCGATGTCGCCGCGGTAGCGGCGGTTTGCGCCGACACGGCGGTGCAGGTGAGCGTGCACACGACGACAACGCCGAGTACGACTTGCATGATCTTGATCATCACTTCCCCCAGGCGCGTCGCAACACGCCTCCAACAGGCAGGGCGCGAACGGCCAAAACCGCAGGTTAGCTCACGATCGGCTCAGTGTGCAGTACAGCGGGATCGGACCAGGGATGGCTCAGCCGGCCGGAGCAGCGTTCGAGGCATCGCTTTCGATGATGGCAGCGAGTTTGCGGCCGACGGCGTCAGCCGGGAGGTCATAAGCGTGGACAGCATGATTGCCCGGGCCGTACGGTCCCCATTCGGCGGCATTGGTGGTGGTGAAGATACCCAGCGTCGGCGCCTGCGCGGCGCAGGCCAGATGCATGATGCCGCAGTCGAGGCTGACATAGGCGTCCAGCGCAGCGAGCACGCCGCCAAGCCTGCGCAGATCGGTGGAGTAGTACGCGGGATAGCGCGAACCCAGCATCGAGCGGCCGAACATCGGGATGATTTCCACCAGCTGGTAGTCCGGACAGTTCGCTTCCAGCGCTTGCAGCAGCGGGGTCCACCAGTCCTGACCGAGCAGCTTGGGGCCGGTGGCATTGGCGAAGATGCCAATGGTTTTTCGCCGCGAGGATGCCGTGGCTGGTGACGCTGCCAGCACACGGGCCAGGGTATGTCTGCCCTGGGCCGATTCAGCCGTATCCAGACGAATGTCGGGCACCGGGTAGCTGGTCGACGCGACGCTGTCGCCCAGCGCGCTGCGCAACAGGAAGACAGGGCGCTGACCCTTGCTCGGCACCGCTTCGGGTATCGCTGCCGCGTGGGTCACGTTGCCACTTTTCTTGCGTCCGGTGAACCCGAGTCTGTACGTGGCGTGAGCCATCAGCAGCAGCAGCCGACCGGTTTGCGATTGCGGGTCCGGATCGATCGCCAGATCGTAATGTGCCTTGCGCATCCCGCGAATGCCGCGCAGCCAAAGTAATGGGTGGCCGACGCCATGCGAGGGCAGCTGGAACACCCGATTGACGCCGGCGTAGTGACCGTAGAGCTCCTGGCCCACCTGACTGCGGGTGACGATGTCGATCTCCGCACCGGGCCAGGTCGCTTCGAGCTCCTGGATCAGCGGCGTCAACAACAGCGCATTTCCCAGCGTATGGCTGATGTGGCAGATCACGACGCGGTAGATGCCCGTGCGCGGCAGTGGTTCGTTGCTGAGTTGTGCCGGAGCGCCGAACAACAGGCGCATCAGGCCACGCGCTATGCGGCGGCGCCAGTCATTGATGCGGATGGAGTCGCGGATGGTTCTCGGCACGGGAAGCCTGCTTGATCGAGGTTGGCGAAGGAGTGATGAAGTCTGGATGCCGCCGAATGCTGCGGAGTCAGTCAGCGCGGCAGGATACGCCACCCACCGAATCCGTGCCGGGCGGCAGCCATCGGCCATCGGCCGTCAGCAGACGGTGGTCGATCAGCCATTGCCGCGCATTGTCGGCATCCTGCTCGAACCATGCGCGGGTCGAACCGAGTCGAAACGAATAGCCCCATGCGTCCATATCGGCCATCAAGCGTTCGCGTCCGACCCCGGGCAGTTGGTCTGCCAACACGATCTGCAGGTAGCAGGTGGCATCCTCTTCCTCAATCGAATCGGTCGCGTCGGTGTGGACATCCAGACGTCTTTCCGGCGACAGCATGATCAGATGGCCGGCCTCGTGCAGTAGCGAATGCACGGGCGTGTCGTCGCGCGCATGGACGGTGCTACCGATGATGCCGGCTTCCTCGTCACCCCAGAAACTACCCGGGATCGGTTCACCCTGCTCCACCCGCTGCAGTTGCAGGCCGTAGCGGGCGAGCAGGGCGGCGGGCACATCGAAGCCGATCTGGCCTACCCGCATGACGGTGTTGGCCAGGTCGCTGGATTCAAGGGGGAGGCTGGTTTCGGAATGCATGCGGGTATGGCCGCGGGTGAGCGACGCCGATCGGTGTGACGGGTAGATACGCCGGGCGAGGACGGATCACCCGGCGAACAGGCTGGCGATCGCCGCCGGAAACTTACCCGGTCTTGGCTTCGCTCTTGGGCTCGGCTTTGGCGGTGGGTTTGCCATCGGGCAGCGTGACCGAGAGCTCGAGGATCTCATGCCCGCTGTCGCGCTCGAAGTTGATGTTGATCGCATCCAGATCGACGTGGACGTATTTCTTGATCACTTCGAGCAATTCGTTGCGCATCATCGGCAGGTAGTCCGGTGCGCCACGGGTCGAGCGCTCCTGCGCCACGATGATGCGCAGGCGCTCCCTTGCCACGGTGGCGGTCGGTTCCGGCTTGCGCTTCAGGAAATCAAGAATACCCATCGTGATCAACCTCCGAACACGCGCTGGAGAAAGCCCTTCTTGGGCACATCGATGAAGCGCAGGGGGCGCACTTCGCCGAGGATGCGAGCCACCGTGTCGCTATAGGCCTGGCCGGCATGCGAATTGACATCGACGATCACCGGAATGCCGTTGTTGGACGCGGTCAGTACGTTTTCCGATTCGGGGATCACGCCGACCACTTCGATACCCAGGATTTCCTCGACATCCTTCACGCTGAGCATTTCGCCAATCGCGACGCGGGCCGGGTTGTAGCGGGTCAGCAGCAGATGCTGGGTGACCGGGCCTTCGCCGCGCTCGGCACGCCGGGTCTTGCTGGCGAGCAGGCCGAGGATGCGATCGGAATCGCGCACCGAGGACACTTCCGGATTGACCACGACCACGGCGTGATCGGCGAAGTACATCGCCAGATGCGCACCCTTTTCGATGCCGGCTGGCGAGTCGCACACGATGTAGTCGAAGCCGTCCTCGGACAGGCCGTCTAGCACCTTCTCGACGCCCTCCTGAGTCAGCGCGTCCTTGTCGCGGGTCTGACTGGCGGCCAGCACGTACAGGTTGTCGTGGCGCTTGTCCCTGATCAGCGATTGCTTGAGCGTGGCCTCACCGTGCACGACGTTGACGAAGTCGTACACCACCCGGCGCTCGCAGCCCATGATCAGATCGAGATTGCGCAGGCCAACGTCGAAATCGATGACGGCGACTTTTTTGCCGGCCATGGCCAGGCCGGTGGCGAGGGAGGCGCTGGTCGTCGTCTTTCCGACGCCGCCTTTACCGGAAGTGACAACGATAATCTCAGCAGTCAATGGCTCATCTCCGCATATGTTCTTGTTG
>JBAPPP010000142.1:0-3231 GCA_049280175.1 Rhodanobacter sp. | reverse complement strand
TAACCGAACAATTCGGCGCATGACATCCAGAACATCCGCCAGCGCTGGAACCACAGCGGCGCTGCTTTAGCGCCGTAGGCTTTGATCAGGGCGGCCATCACCAGGTCCTTGTGCGCATCCTGATTGGCGAGCCAGTGATTGGCGCTGCGTTGATAGTGCGTCCCATCGACGTGCCAGCGTTGCTCGATCTGCAGGTCGCGCTGAAACCAGAGCAGGGTGTCGGAGCCGGGCATCAGGCCGCCGGTGAAAAAATGCCGACCCAGCCAGTTGTCCTCGCCGGTTGTCTCAAACGGATACATCAGCGTCTTGTGCGCGAAAATGTGCACAAACAACTTGCCGCCGGGGCGCAGCCAGCTGGCAATACGGCCGAGCAGGATTTCGTAATTGCGCATGTGCTCGAACATCTCGACAGACACGCAGCGATCGAATTGGCCGGGTTCCAGTTCGAGCTGGTTGACGTCCTGCGTGATGACATGCACGTTGAATAGCCCGCGCTTGCGGTATTGCGCCTCGATGTATTCGCGCTGTTGATGGGAATTCGAGACGGCGGTAATCCTGGCATTCGGATATCGTTCGGCCATCCATAACGTGAGCGAACCCCAGCCACAGCCGAGCTCAAGAATCTGCTGGCCATCGGCCAGTTCGGCGCGCCAGCCATACAGCTTGAGCATGGCGTCTTCAGCCTGCTCCAGTGATTCGTCACCGCGCGGGTAGTAGCAACCCGAATATTTCAGGCGCTTGCCCAGGCACAACTCGAAGAACACCGGTGGCAATTCGTAGTGCTGAGCGTTGGCGGCGCTGGTGTGGATGGCCACGGGACTGTGGCGCAGCATGTCGATACGCTGGGCGAAACGCGCGGATTGCTGATCGATTCCACCGACCATTTCCTCACTCAAGCGTTGCGCGCACATCCTTCGTATGCCCTGCCGCAAGAGCGCATCAGGCAGGAGGCCGCGTTCGGCCAAACCAAGCAGACCGCCAGCGGGGAGCTCCGGCGGTACTTCATTACCGACGGCGGCATAGGTGTTCATGGTTTGCTCCTCTTTGGAAACCAGGGAATCAGCATCGATGTGCTGCGTTGATAGGCGCGGTAGTCGTCACCGCGGCTGCGCAGCGCCTGCGTCTCGGTATAGGGAATGCCACTTATCCAGCGCAGGAACACATACATCACTATCGGTCCCGACCAGGCCAGCCATGCGATCGGCGAGCCAAGCGCGAGGCAGACGTAGGCGAACCAGTGGATCCATTCGAAGAAATAGTTGGGATGGCGCGAATAGCGCCACAGGCCATCGCGACAGGTATGGCCGTGGTTTGCTGGATCGGTGCGGAAGCGTGCGAGTTGCCGGTCGGCGATCGATTCGCCAATCACGCTGATCAGCCAGATCACGACGGCTATCAGCATCCACGGGTTGAAACTATCCGGATTGCGCGCCACCGCGAGGAACGGTAGCGAGAACATGGCGATCAGCAACGCCTGGAACTGGAAGAACAGGAAAAAATACAGCTGGCTGCCATTCCAGTGGGCGCGCAGATGCTGATAGCGGCCATCCTCTGATTCACCGCGAACGCGTGTCCATAAATGGGCCGCCAGTCGCACACCCCACAGACCGCCGAGCACAGCCAGGATGACCCGCGGCCACACCGCGCCGTCTCCACAGAGTGCGAAGAAAACCGATGCGCCGCCTACGCCCAAGGCCCACAGCACATCGACAATCCCCGCGTTGGAACGCCGTCGCTGCCACAGCCATCCCAGCGTCATCATCAACGCCGCAAGCACCCACAGGCATCCCAGCTGCATCCACGGGTTCATGGTGCGTGACCTTGCAGCGGGATTGAAGTGGCGGCAGCGATGCCTGACCAGCGTCGCGCCAGCCAGGCCAAGGCTGGTGTCGCCAATGCCCAGCCGACGCTAAGCCATAACAGGGCAGGCCAGACGGGATCGGCAAAAGTCACCACATGCCAGCCGCGCGCCGCGCCCAGGTAGGCGAGCGGTCCGCCAACGGCACCCAGTAACGCTGCCAGCCAGACGCGCGTCTGCAGATAGCGGAGCGATTGCGTCAACGTCAACGCAAAAGCTGCCCACAGCGCGAGAATCCACGCGGGCGCTGATGCGGCGGATGGCCATGGCGCCGCGTAACAGGCCAGTCCAACGCGGATCAATCCGCCATCCAGCAAGAATCCCATCACTATCGCTGTCAACATGAGGTACAAGTCGACCTTGTAGTGTCTGGCCAGACCCAGCTGAAACGCGGCGTACACCAGCACGCCAACCACGCCGGGCCAGGCCAGTCCATGGCCGGCACCGATCACGGTGCAGAACCACACCGCTTCGTAACCGATCAGGCTGGCCCAGAACTTCATGCCAGCACCCTGGCTGCCGTTTCGATGGGCGATGGCAGTGCGGGTCGCCGGTGACCGGGCTTCGCCAGCAGCAAATGTGCGACGCCGATCGAGCGCTCGCGAAAGCCACCCTCGCAATAAGCCAGATAGAACTCCCACATGCGGATGAAACGCTCATCGAAACCTTGCGCACGCACCTGCGGCAGCTGCGCCATGAAGCGCTCGCGCCACGCCTGCAGGGTGCGTGCATAGGAATCGCCGAAGTCGTCCAGCTGGATCAGCGCCAGATCGCTGCTGCGCGTCTTGGCGGCGAGCAGCGCATGGACCGATGGAATGAAACTGCCGGGAAACACATGGCGCTTGATGAAATCGACTGACTTCAACGCCTGTGCGTAGCGGTGGTCTTCGATCGTGATGGCTTGCAGCAACGCCAGGCCATCGGGCTTCAACAGCTGGCTCAGCTGCCTGAAATAAGTATCGAGGTAGGGCGCACCGATCGCCTCGACCATCTCGATCGACACCAGTTTGTCGTAAGGCCCACGAAGGTCGCGATAGTCTTCCAGCAGCAAGGCGACATGTTCACTCATGCCCGCCGCAGCAACGCGCTGACTGGCCAGCGCATGCTGCTCCCGCGAGATCGTGGTGGTGGTGACATGGCAGCCGTAATGCTGTGCGGCATAGAGCGCGAAACCGCCCCAGCCGGTGCCGATCTCGATCACGCGATCGCTCGATTTGAGGTCAAGCATGCGGCAGATGCGCTCGAGCTTGCGTGTGGAGGCAGCGCCAAGCGTGTCGTCGGCACCGTCCCATAGCGCCGAGGAGTACATCAAGTCCGGCGACAGAAACAGCTGGAAGAAATCGTTGCCCAGATCGTAATGCGCAGCGATGTTG
>JBAPPP010000141.1:0-15490 GCA_049280175.1 Rhodanobacter sp. | reverse complement strand
GCATCGCTGCTGCTTTCGACATGGCTCGTGCTGGACATCATCGGATTGGATCCTGTGCCGGCTGAGGGGAATGTGAAGTTCAACCGAGCAAGCGAATCTCGGTGTTCGCGGCAAAGTCGTGCAGCGCCCGTCGGCGTGGATCGAATAACGCTACCGCAAACCAGCACGCCCACACCAACAGTAGCGACCACAACGTCGCGTGCAGTCCGATCCGTGGCTCCAGCATCAGCAGCAGTAGCGGCGCCGCTGCCACCAGCACGCGGATCACCGCCTGCTGCAGCGATGGCGTGCCGCCGTCCCCGCGGGTGACCCGGATATGCCACGGCCGCATGCCGATGGTCTGGCCGCCGCGCAACCAGGAAGTCATGAAATAGGCGGCGACCAGGGCACCTTCAAAGAAGGGGAACCATAGCGCCTGCATGCGCCCATTCGCGTCGACCAATTGTCCGTGGGTCAGCAGCAGACCGATCATCACCGCCACCATCATGATCGCCACCACGATCAGCAAGTCATACACCAGCGCGAGCAGGCGACGCCACAGCGGGCAGGGCGGAGCAGTGTCGAAGGAGTTATCGGGCATCGTGGATTGTCGCTTGCGTAGTGCGCGCGCAATGGCCAGCATCGTGCGCATGAAGAAAGAAGAAAGCCGCGCCAGTATCGCCGAAGGCGATCAGCCACGTATCGTCGCCGAAGCCGATCGGCAGAGCATTAGCGAGTTCCTGGAACGGGTTTGGTCGGAAGACGGCTTGGCCGATCGCACGCTGGAAGCGTATCGACGCGATCTGGAAGCGCTGGCGGCTTGGCTGGCTGGCCGCAGCCGAAGCCTGCGTACGGCGCGACGCGAGGATGTTTCCGCGTACCACGGCGCGCAGTCGGGAGCGATACGTTCGATCGCGCGGCGGCAGTCGGCGTTCCGCCGCTACTACGCGTTTCTCGCCCGCATCGAGCCCGGCTTTGCCGACCCCACCTTGTTAATCGAGCGGCCGCGGATGCCGCGCAGCCTGCCCAAGGCGCTGGCCGAACGCGAGATCGTGGGTCTGCTCGACGCCCCCGACATCTCCACTACGCTGGGCCTGCGTGACCGCGCCATGCTGGAACTGATGTACGCCTCCGGCCTGCGTGTGTCCGAACTGGTCGAGCTGCCGCTGGCGGCGCTGAATACTCGCCAGGGCGTGCTGCGGGTGACGGGCAAGGGCGGCAAGGATCGGCTGGTACCGGTCGGCGAAGTGGCATTGGAAAGAATCGCTGCGTACCTGGCCGGCGCGCGGCCGGAGCTGGCGAAAGGCGGTCAGCCGCTGGCGTTGTTCCTGAGTCGGCGCGGCGAGGGCATGACCCGACAGATGTTCTGGACGCTGGTGAAGCGTTACGCCATGAAGATTGGCATCCATTCGAAGCGCATCTCGCCGCATGTGCTGCGGCATTCATTCGCGACCCATCTGTTGAACCATGGTGCCGACCTGCGCGCGTTGCAAATGCTGCTGGGACATAGTTCGCTGAGCACCACGCAGATCTACACGTTGGTGGCGAAGGAAGGCCTGAAGCGGCTGCACGCGCAGCACCATCCGCGTGGGTGAGCGGGCTGCGGTGAGAGCCTGTTCAGCCGGGTGTGCGAGAATGCCGGATGGCCGCCGGCAGTGTGCGCCGACTGGATCGTACCGAGGTTTGTGATGTTGAAGAAATGGTTGCTGGCGTTGTGCGTCGGCGGATTGGCGTTCAGTGCTTACGCTGCTGATGGCGGCGCAGCTCCGGCGGCGGGTCAGGCGGTTTCGCCGGCCGCAGAGAAGATGGTGCGGCAGACGCTCGGCGCACTCTCGGCGGACGTCCAGGTCGACTCGATCGAAGCGGCGCCCATTCCGGGCTTTTACCAGGTGATTGCCGCGGGTCAGCTGATCTACGTCAGTGCCGATGGCAAGTACCTGTTGAACGGTGACCTGATCGATCTGACCCGCAAGCGGAATCTCAGTGATGCCGGCTGGGCCGCGTTCCGCAAGGCTGAGCTGGCCAAGGTGCCAGCCTCCGAGCGCATCGTGTTTGCGCCGGCGCATCCGAAATACACCATCACTGTGTTCACCGATGTCACCTGCGGCTACTGCCGCGCTCTGCACGAGAGCATGGCGGCCTACAACAAGGAAGGCATCGCCGTGGAGTACCTGGCGTGGCCGCGTGATGGCGTGAACAACGCCAGCGGCCAGCCGACGTCCGTCTATACCGAGATGGTATCGGTGTGGTGCGCCGCTGATCGCAACGCCAGCCTCACCGCGGCCAAGCACGATCACGCTCCGAAACCGGCAACCTGCGTCAACCCGGTCAAGCAAGAGTACGAGCTGGGTTTGCGGCTCGGCATCGATGCGATGGGTACGCCGGCGGTATTCGCCGAAGACGGCAGCATGATCGGCGGCTATCTCCCGCCGGCCGAAATGCTGAATGCCGTCCAAAAGCACTCCAGCGCGGGCGGCTGAGCGCCCGCTCGTCTGCGGATAACCTTGTAGGAGCGCACCCTGTGCGCGATCCGCAGCCTTGTGCAGCCATGCCTGCACTGGCGAGACGTCCAGCGGGGTGAAGGGAGCACGGCGAAGTGCCGGAGTGAGATCGAGCTTCAACCCAACCGTTCGCCCTGAGCGTAGGCCCGCAGGGCCGGAGTCGAAGAGCCAGAGCCGGACGGTACGCCACGACTGCCCTTCGACTTCGCTGCGCTACGCTCAGGGCGAACGGAGAGGGGCGACTGCGGTCATTCCCACAGGTTTTGGCCGGTGGAGCCCGCCAGGACTCGGTCTGCGGTGTCTTCAGGCGTCGCCGGGTTATGCCGTATTGCAGCATCAGCTAGAATGGGCGTTTTCCCAGCACAGCGCCGTTTCCCCGCATGATCGCACTCGACGGGCAGAGCGCCCTCTCGCCATTCCGTCTCGAACGCCTGAATGCACGACTTGATGCTTTGCATCGGGGCGTGCGCGTGCAGGCGTCGTGGTTTGTCTATTTCGTCGACGCCGACGCGGCGCCCGCGGGCGAGTTGCGCCAGCGGTTGCTGGCGGTGCTGGAAGCGAAGGACACCCTTCCTGAGCCCGCCACACTATGGGTTGTGCCGCGCTTCGGCACGATCTCGCCATGGTCGAGCAAGGCCACCGATATCCTGCATGGCGCCGGCTTCAATCGGCCCGGCAACGATGTACGCCGGGTCGAACGCGGACTGGCCTGGCAGGTATCGGGCCTGCCGTCGAGCGAAGCGCCGGATTACGCCGCCATCATGGCGGTGCTGCACGACGCCATGACGCAGTCGGTGCTGACCCGCATCGAGGACGCACAAGGTTTGTTCCTGGCCGGATCGCCCGGCGATCTGGTGCATATCGCGCGCGGCAGCAATCCGCATGCGGCACTCGCCGAAGCGAACTCACGGCTGGGTCTGGCGTTGGCCGACGACGAGATCGAATATCTGGTCGAGCGCTACGCCGAACTCGACCGCGATCCGACCGATGCCGAGCTTTTCATGTTCGCGCAGGCGAACTCCGAGCATTGCCGCCATAAGGTGTTCAACGCGAGCTGGACGGTGGACGGCGCAGAACAGGACAAGAGCCTGTTCGGCATGATCAAGAACACCCACCAGCTTTCGCCGGCGCATACGTTGTCTGCCTATTCGGACAATGCGGCGGTGATCGAGGGCAGTGTCGGCAAGCGTTTCTTCGCCGACCCGGACGATGGCGTGTGGCGCGGTCACGAAGAGCGCATCGACTTCGCGATCAAGGTGGAGACGCATAACCATCCGACCGCGATCGCGCCATGGCCGGGCGCGGCTACCGGTGCCGGTGGCGAGATCCGCGACGAGGGTGCTACCGGGCGCGGCGGCAAGCCGAAGGCAGGCCTCACCGGTTTCTCGGTGTCCGACCTGCGCATCCCCGGCCATCCGCAACCGTGGGAAGTGGAGCGTCCGCTGCCGCCGCGAATGGCCAGCGCGTTCGAGATCATGCGTGATGGCCCGCTTGGCGCCGCCGCGTTCAACAACGAGTTTGGCCGCCCCTGTCTGGGTGGTTATTTCCGCAGTTACGAACACGAGACCGGCGAAGCCGGTCTGCGTCGCGGCTATGACAAACCGATCATGCTCGCTGGTGGTCTGGCGAACCTGCGCGCCGGCCACGTGCTGAAGCGTCCGGTGCAGCCGGGCAACAAGGTGATCGTGCTGGGCGGTCCGGCGATGCTGATCGGTCTGGGCGGTGGCGCGGCCTCGTCGGTGACCTCCGGCGCGTCGAGTGCAGAGCTGGACTTCGCCTCGGTGCAGCGCGACAACGCCGAGATGGAGCGGCGCTGCCAGCAAGTCATCGATGCGTGCTGCGCGTGCGGCGATACGAATCCGATCGTCAGCGTGCACGACGTCGGAGCCGGTGGCCTGTCCAACGCGATCCCGGAGCTGCTCAACGACGCGGGCGTCGGCGGCGAAATCGACCTGTCGAAAATTCCCTGCGACGATCCGCAGCTGTCACCGATGCAGGTGTGGAGCAACGAGTCGCAGGAACGCTACGTGCTGGCGATCGGGCCGGAGAACCTGGCCGAATTCGAAGCGATGTGCGTGCGCGAACGCTGCCCGTATGCCGTGGTTGGCGAGGCCACGGCGGAACGCCGGCTGCTGGTGACCGATCCGCGCCGCGAACTGGTCGTGATCGATCTGCCGATGGACGTGCTGTTCGGCAAACCGCCGCGCATGCATCGCAATGCGAAGCGGATCAAGCCGCGGGTGGATCTGCTGCCCGACCTCACCGGCATCGGCATGGACGAAGCGCTGCTTCGAGTGCTGCGGCTGCCGACGGTAGGTTCCAAGAGTTTCCTGATCAACATCGGCGACCGCACTGTCGGTGGCCTCAACGCACGTGACCCGATGGTCGGGCCGTGGCAGGTGCCGGTGGCCGATTGCGCCGTGACCATCGCCGACTTCGACGGCTATGCCGGTGAGGCGATGGCGATGGCCGAGCGCGCGCCGGTGGCACTGCTGAATAGCGCCGATGCCGCACGGTTGGCGGTCGGCGAGGCGATCACCAACCTCGCTGCCGCGGCGATTCCGAGCCTGGGCGAGATTCGTCTGTCGGCGAACTGGATGGCCGCCGTCAATCATCCTGGCGAAGACGCTGCACTGTTCGACGCGGTGAAGGCGATCGGCATGGAGCTATGCCCGCAGCTGGACATCTCGATCCCGGTCGGCAAGGACTCGCTGTCGATGCAGACGGTGTGGCAGGACGGCAACACGCAGCAGCGCACGGTGTCTCCGGTGTCGCTGGTGATCACCGGCTTTGCCCGGGTTAGCGACGTGCGCCGTACGCTGACCCCGCAGATCAAGCTCGATCGTGGCGACTCGCAGCTGTGGCTGATCGATCTGGGTGCCGGACGCGATCGCCTCGGCGGTTCCGCGCTGACCCAGGTGTTCAACCGCAGCGGCGGCGTGCCGCCGGATCTGGACGATGCGAAGCGCTTGAAGGGACTGTTCGAGCTGGTGCAGGAAGCGAATGCCAGCGGCCTGCTGCTGGCCTATCACGATCGCTCCGACGGTGGTGTCATTACTACCTTGCTGGAGATGGCCTTTGCTGGTCACTGCGGCCTGGAAATTCATCTGGACGGCTGGGCCGAGGCGACCCTGCGTTCCTTGTTCAACGAGGAGCTTGGTGCCGTGCTGCAGGTGGCCGAGGCGAATCGCGAGGCGTTCGAAGCATTGTTGGTCAAGTACGGTCTGGCCAGCATGAGCCACCGCATTGGACGGCCAAAAGAAAAGCTCGGCATCAAGCTGTTTCTCGCCGGCGATACTTTGTTCAAGTGGAACTGGGTCACGTTGTTCAAGGCGTGGAACGAAACCAGTCACGCGATGCAGCGGCTGCGCGACAATCCGCAAAGTGCCGATGCCGAACTTGAATTCCGGCTCGACGATGCCGATCCGGGCATCACGCCGAAGCTCACTTTCAATCCGGCTGACGATGTGGCCGCGTCGCTCATCGGTAGCGGTGCGCGACCGCGCATTGCCGTGCTGCGCGAGCAGGGCGTCAACGGCCAGGTCGAGATGTCGGCGGCGTTTACCCGCGCCGGTTTCGATGCCGTCGATGTGCACATGTCCGATCTGGCCAGCGGTCGCATCAAGCTCGCGGACTTCCGTGGCTTCGCCGCATGCGGTGGCTTTTCCTACGGCGACGTGCTCGGTGCCGGCCGCGGCTGGGCCACGTCGATCCTGTACAACGAGATGTTGCGCGCGCAGTTCACCGCGTTCTTCGCCGACCCGACGAAATTTGCGCTTGGCGTGTGCAACGGCTGCCAGATGCTGGCGCAGCTGAAGGACATCATTCCCGGCGCGCAGCACTGGCCGAAGTTCCTGCGCAACGCGTCGGAGCAGTACGAGTCGCGACTGGTCACGGTGGAAGTGCTGGATACGCCGAGCATCTTTTTCAAGGGCATGGCCGGCTCGCGGATTCCGGTGGCGGTGGCGCACGGCGAAGGCCGCGTCAGCTTTCCCCAAGTGTGCAGCCCGTCGAAAGCGGGCAGCGCCTTGCGCTTCGTGGACAACCGCGGCAAACCCACCGAGAACTTTCCGCTCAACACCAACGGCTCGCCTGGCGGCCTGGCCGGCTTCACTGCCGCCGATGGCCGCGTGATGATCATGATGCCGCATCCGGAGCGCGTGTTCCGCAGCGTGCAGCTGAGCTGGCATCCGGAGAAGTGGGGTGAGGATTCGCCGTGGATGCGCATGTTCCGCAACGCCCGCGTGTGGTGTGGCTGATCGCACCTCGTCATGAACGGCCATGACCGACCCTGAGCGGCGCTGAGTCATGGCCCGAAGCCGCATGCCGACGTGGAAGGCCCTGCTGTCGGCCACGGCGTGGGCCGTGTTATTGGCACTGCTGCCCTGGTGGCTGGGCCTGCCGTTGTTGCTCGCCCTGACGGCGGCGGTGCTTTTGCTACAGCACCGACTTGCCGTCGAGCATGCGAGGCTGATCAGGCGCAGCTTGCATTGGGGGCTACCCGGATTTTTGTTTGCACTGCAGCGCGCGTTGGGCGGGAATGCGCTCGCGTGGGGCGTAGCGTTGTTGGGCGCCTTGGCGGGGTACAAGCTGCTGGCCGGGCTGGAAGCATGGCTGGACAGGGATCTGCGTCGTGCTCCGGCAGCGACAGCAGCGGCCGAGTGGCCCGATCTGGCCATGGCGCCGATCGGGCCGCCGGCGGAGATCATCGAGTTGCAACCGCCGGTCTGGCAGCTAGTCGCGGATGATCTCGCCGACCCGCAGGTCGGCCAGGGTGGTTATCGACCCGCCGTTTACGCGGACGGCGGCTTTCGTTTCGCTGATGGCTTGTCGATCGACGGTGTCGGCCCGTATGTCAGCTTCAGTCCGCAAGGTCGCTGGCTGGCCGTGCGTATGAACGACGACCGCGGCACCGTGCTATGGGACCGCGAATGCAACCAGCAGCACCGTTTGCGCGGCTGGCAGCTGTGCGGCTGGCATCATGAAGAACCGTGGTTGAGCCGACGTGAAGGCGAGATGCCGTTTGCGCTGCAGGTCGTGCTGGAGCAGGACGGCGACTGACTGCGTGTCGGGCCGCGTTTTGTGTGTTCCCGGGTTCTCGACGGTCGTTTTGCTGATTATTTCGGCTGATTATTTCGTCATGCGAGGTTTTCCCTTTGCGCATCCTCGCGCATACTTGGGAGATGGATATTTCTGGCTTTCCCCGATCCCCGTTTTCGCTGGCGCTCAGCGTGATCGTGGTGTCAGCTGACAGTGGACCGTCATTGCGCGAGTGTGTGCGTCGATTGCTGGCCAGTACGTTGTCGATGGAGCTGATCCTGGTCGACAACGCCTCCCTGGATGGTGTGCCGCCTGCGATCGAGCGGGCGCATGCACACGACGCGCGACTGAAGGTGATCTACAACCACAAGAATATCGGCTTTGGCCCGGCGGTGAACCTCGCGGCCAAACAGGCCCATGGGCATGTGCTGTTGGTGCTCAATCCCGATTGCCTGTTGCAGGAGGAGGACCTGCAACGGCTGCTGGACCTATCGGCGAGCCGGCCGAAAGCCGGGCTGATCGGCGCAGTAGTGTGTGACGACGATGGCCGTCCTGATCCTGCCTCATGGCGCCGCGATCCGCTGCTGCGGCGTTCGCTCAACAGCATGTTCGGGCGCGGTGGCGAGAAGGTCAACATGGAGCAGGCGATTCCTGCCGAAGTGATTGAAGTCGAAGCGGTGTCGGGCGCGTTGATGATGCTGACGCGGGAGATGTTTCAGCGCGTAGGTGGTTTCGACGAAGAGTATTTCCTGCATTGCGAGGATCTGGACCTGTGTCGGCGCGTGCGCGATATCGGTTATCAGGTGTTGCTGGCTGGCGATGTCCGTGTGCATCACGGCAAGGGTAGTTCCAGCCGCCATCGTCCGGTGTTTGTCAGCCGGTACAAACATGCTGGCATGTGGCGCTGGTTCCGCAAGTTCGATCCGGCTTCACGTAATCCTCTGATCGCAGCGGTGGTCTGGCTAGGGATCTGGACGCACTTCCTGCTGAAGATTCCTGGTCAGTTGTTGCGTCGCCTGTTGCGTCGCTGACGTTGTATACGTCGCGTTGAACGCATCGTCGTCAAACGAGTCTCGGCGGATTACCGCACTGGCGACTTTTGGCCTGCTCGCGATGACCGCGGTATGGGGTTCGACGTTCGTGCTGATCAAGGGCGTGGTCGCGCGCATGCCCGTCGCGGATTTCCTGGCTGTGCGTTTCGCGATTGCCGCGGCGGCAATGCTGCTGCTGTTCGCGCGGCCGGTGTGGCGGCTCGGTCGACAGCAGATCATGCGCGGCCTGCTGCTGGGCGTCGTCTACGGCGCGGGGCAGCTATTGCAGACCTGGGGCCTGGCGCTGATCGCGCCCAGCGTCAGCGGCTTCGTCACGGGCATGTATGTGGTGTTCACGCCGATCCTGGCGATGCTGCTGCTGCGTCAGCGCATGGCCGGGATCGTGTGGCTGGCGGTGCTGCTGTCTACCGCGGGACTGGCACTTTTGTCGCTCAACGGCGTCTCGGTCGATACCGGGGTGTGGCTGACGCTCGCTTCGGCGGCGCTGTACGGCTTGCATATCGTCGGACTCGGGCAATGGTCGCGGCCGGGCGAAGCGTTCGGCCTGTCGGCGGTGCAGATGGTGGCGATTGCGGTGGTCTGTCTGCTCGCCACCGTCCCGCACGGAGGCCCGCTGCTGCCGCCCGATCGCAGCGCGTGGTTCGCCGTGCTGTACATGGCGCTGGTCGCCGGTGCTGGCGCGATGCTGATGCAGACCTGGGCACAGTCACATCTGCCGGCCGCCCGCGCCGCGATCGTGATGACCACTGAACCTGTATTCGCAGCCGCGTTCGCGGTCGCGCTCGGCAGTGATGTGCTGACCTGGCGCATGCTGGTCGGTGGCGCGCTGGTGCTGGCGGCGATGTACCTGGTTGAACTGATGCCCCGGCGTGGCGAGGCGAGTACCGAGTTGTCGGCCGAAGCGATCCATCACGAGGTCTGACGCTGCGACGCTACGTCCGCTCAGCCTTCTCGTTGGCCCGCTCCGCCCGCGACTGCAGGGCGATGCGCACCAGATACCCGACGATGACGATGTTGCCCAGCAGTACGGCCAACTTGATCCAGGTAAAGTGATGTGCGGTCTCGTACAGTTCCAGTGGAACCAGTGAGCCGGTCGCGATGACGGTGAACCATTCCGCCCAGTACTTGCGCATCCACAGACCGATGCCCTCGGTAGCGAAGATCGTCGCGTACGCAAGCGCCACGATGCCGATCGCGACAAACTTGCTCGGGCCCATGTTCGTCAACAGGTCGATCAGGCGCCAGCGCAAGCTGTTGCTGTCGGTCAGTGAAAGGTGTTCCAGCCAGTGCACCAGCCGCTCGAAGTTCTGCGTACGGTCCAGATTGAAAGCCGCGATGGCCACCAGGATCAGGCCGACCGTCTTCACCGCCTTGTAGATCGCGATGACGCGCAGGCCGACACTGTGCCGCGATGCGCGCTTCGGGGTGGGCGTCATGGGGGTGGTACTCGAGATGTCGGGCATGGTCGGGGTTGGAGTTCGTCCGGTGATGATGCAAGAGTCGCCGGCCTCGGCACGTGGGTCAATGCCGCGGGCATCACGGGCGTAATGCTTTCATTACGCTGCATCGGGCAGGCTTGCTTCTGTCCGGCGTGGCCATACGTCGGGATCAGCGATCCACCAACGAGGCGTCCATGATCCGTGAAATCCTGAAGATGGGTGACGAGCGCCTGCTGCGCATCGCACCGCTGGTGCCTGACAGCATGATCGGCAGCGCCGAGCTGGATGCGCTGATCGCCGACATGTTCGAGACCATGGAGGCGGCCGAGGGCGTCGGCCTCGCCGCGCCGCAGATTGGCATTGACCTGCAGCTGGTGATCTTTGGTTTCGACAACTCCGAGCGGTATCCCGATGCGCCGGCGGTGCCGCGGACGATCCTGCTCAATCCGGTGATCACGCCGCTGTCGCAGGACATGGAAGAGGGCTGGGAAGGCTGCCTCTCCGTGCCCGGCCTGCGCGGCGCGGTCAGCCGCTACAGCCTGATCCGCTACGAGGGCATTGATCCGCAGGGCGTACGCATCGAGCGTACTGCCGAGGGTTTCCATGCCCGGGTGGTGCAGCACGAATGCGATCACCTGATCGGCCGGCTGTATCCCTCGCGGATCACCGACTTCAGCAAGTTCGGTTATACCGAGGTGCTGTTTCCGGGGCAGGACATGACGGGAGACGAATGAGATGCGCGCATTGTGGAATAACGTCGTAGTGGCCGAGAGCGACGACACCGTCGTGGTCGAGGGCAATCACTACTTTCCGGCCGATTCGCTCAAGCGCGAATATTTTCGCACCAGCGATCACCACTCCGTTTGCCCATGGAAAGGCACGGCAAGCTATATGGATGTCGTCGTCGGTGACGACGTGAATACCAATGCAGCCTGGTACTACCCGAGCCCCTCGGAGAAGGCCATGCAGATCAAGGACAGGTTCGCTTTCTGGCATGGGGTCGAAGTGCAGGCCTGAGCGCCATCACACGCGCTGAGGTTGTCCGGCGCGCACCGATTCACCGATGATGTGGCATTCCCCGGAGTGCCATCGAGATGCGGTCAATCGAATCGAGCCCGCCAGACGAGGTGCACACGCAACGCGATGAACGCAACCCGGGTATCGACCTGTTGCGCGGCATCTCGATTCTGCTGGTCGTGTTGCATCACACCGGTTTGCGCATCCCTCTCAAGCACACCGCACTGGCCGGTTTCCGACCGCGCTGGCTGCTGGACGGGTTGAACTACAACGGCTACGAAGCGGTATTCGTGTTCTTCGTGATCTCCGGTTTCCTGATCACCGGCAACACGCTCAAGCGCTGGGGTAGTCTCGATCGCATCGACATCAAGGCGTTTTATGCACGCCGCTTCGCGCGCATCGTGCCGTGCCTGCTGTTGCTGGTTGTCGTGCTCAGCGGACTGCACTTGCTGAGTGTCGACGACTACGTGATCAACCGTGCCGGCCAGTCGTTGCCGCGCGCCATCGTCGCGGCGCTCGGTCTGCACTTGAACTGGTACGAGGGGCATACCGGTTATCTGCCCGGCAACTGGGATGTGCTGTGGTCGCTGTCGATCGAGGAGGTCTTCTACATCGGCTTTCCGATCGTCTGCCTGCTGACCCGACGTATGTGGATCCTGGTGCCGCTGCTGGTGCTGCTCGCGCTGTCGCTGCCGGTGACGCATGCGGCACTCGCGGACAACGAAATCTGGCAGGAGAAAGCCTATCTACCCGGCATGGCTGCGATCGCCACGGGCGTGCTCGGCGCACTTCTCGCAGCACGCTGGCCTTCATGGCCACCTCGGACTGTCGCGCTGCTGGGATGGCTTGGCGTCATCGGGCTGGGCGCCGTGATGCTGGATGGCAGCGCGCTGTGGCATCTGTTGCATGATGGCTACATGCTGGTGCTGACGTTGTCGGCATTGTGCATGGTTCTCACCACTGCGCAGCCCGGGGCGCGCGGAGGCTGGTCGTCCATGCGCGGATTGGGCTGGCTTCGATCATTCGGCCGGGTCAGTTATGAAATCTATCTGACCCACATGTTCGTGGTGTATGCCATCGTGCGGTTGTTCAAGGCCACCGGCAGCGACATCGGTCTTGGCTATCTCTGGTATGTGCCCGCGGTGCTGCTTAGCTGGCTATTGGGCATGTTGGTGGCGCGCCTTGTTTCGATTCCCAGCGACCGAGCGTTACGTGGAATGCTGCTGAAACCGGTAAGGCAATCTGAACGTCGCGATGTGATGGCCGTCGGAGCCGCGGTTGCCAGCAGTGAGCGCTGAAGTGTGACCGAAATCGCGTCATTCGCTGAAAACAATCGTTGAACCCTACGTAGCGTAAGCTGCAACTGAGCGGATATCCGCTCAGGAGAGGTTCGGTGAAGAAAGAAGATGAAACGCACATGCAGATCGTCTCCGCGGATATCAGTTCGGAATCGCTCAGCGGCATGGTGATTTTTCGGCCGCATTACGTATCCCGTGCGGGTCGTAACGTACCTGAAGCTACGAAGGTCGGGAACTGGTACGCGTTGCGACCGAGCGAGGTGCGCAGCTTTGCACGCGCCTTGCTGGACGCGGCTGATTCGATGGATCTGAAGTCAAAGATGCTGCAGGCGTCGAAGACGGCTTAGTTGACCGAGTCGGCGGCACTGACGCGCAACGCGCTCAGTTCTGCCGATAGCGGTTGATCGTGTCGCGCAGTTCCTGGGTCGCGCTGCGGGCGGCCGCGCCGAATGCCGCGTCATTGCCGGCATACAGGATCGCCCGCGAGGAGCTGATCAGAAGACCGTTGCCATTCGCGCTGCGGCCGTTGCGCACGACAGCCGCGACATCGCCACCCTGTGCGCCGATGCCAGGTACCAGCAGCGGCATGTCGCCGATCAGGGCGCGCACTTCACCAAGCTGTTCCGGCCAGGTCGCGCCGGTGACCAGTGCGCAGTTGCCGTTTGTATTCCAGTCACGCGCGATCATCTGCGCCACGTGCTGGTACAGCGGCTTGCCGCCCACGTCGAGATCCTGCAGGTCGGCAGCGCCCGGATTCGACGTGTGGCACAGCAGGATCACGCCTTTGTCGGCACGGTCGAGAAACGGCTGCACCGAATCACGGCCAAGGTAGGGATTCAGGGTGACCGCATCGGCCTGATAGCGATCGAACGCTTCGCTGACGTAGTGCTGCGCCGTCGAACCGATGTCGCCGCGCTTGGCATCCAGGATCACCGGTACGTCCGGGTGCTTTGCGTGAATGTGTGCGATCAGTCGTTCCAGCGCGTCTTCCGCTCGCAGCGCGGCGAAGTGCGCGATCTGCGGCTTGAACGCGCAGACCAGGTCGGCGGTGGCGTCCACGATGTCACGGCAGAACTCGAATACTGCATCCGGCCGTTCGCGCAGATGCGCCGGGAACTTCGCCGGCTCCGGATCGAGCCCAACGCAGACCAGTGAGTTGTTGCGCTGCCAGGCTGCTTGCAGTGACTGCATGAAACTCATCGTGGTCTCCGGCCAGTTTCTCCTTCTCCCCTCGGGAGAAGGTGCCCCGAAGGGGCGGATGAGGGTTCAAGGCTTGTACCGACGTCGATACGAAGCCGAACCCTCACCCCAGCCCTCTCCCAGCGGGAGAGGGGGTTCAAGCGTGCATCAAGCCAGCTTCTTGTACTTCACTCGATGCGGCTTCGCGCCTTCTTCGCCGAGACGACGCTTCTTGTCGGCTTCGTACTCGTTGTAGTTGCCGGGGAAGAACTCGACGTGCGAGTCACCCTCGAACGCGATGATGTGCGTGGCGACGCGGTCGAGGAACCAGCGGTCATGCGAGATCACCATCACGCAGCCGGGGAACTCCAGCATCGCGTCTTCCAGTGCTCGCAGCGTCTCCACGTCAAGATCGTTGGACGGCTCATCGAGCAGCAGCACGTTGCCGCCCTGCATCAGCGTCTTGGCCAGGTGCAGACGACCACGCTCACCACCGGACAGGCTGCCGACCAGCTTCTGCTGATCGGTGCCCTTGAAATTGAAGCGGCCGATGTACGCGCGCGACTGCAGTTCGTAGCGACCGATGGTGATGATGTCGGCACCGCCGGACACTTCCTGCCACACGTTTTTCTTCGCATCGAGGTTGTCGCGCGACTGGTCGACGTAGGCGAGCTGTACGGTATGGCCCAGCTTCACTTCGCCAGCGTCCGGTGTTTCCACGCCGGTGATCAGCTTGAACAAGGTCGACTTGCCGGCGCCGTTGGGACCGATCACGCCAACGATGGCACCCGGTGGCACCTTGAACGACAGGTCGTCGATCAGCAGGCGATCGCCGAACGACTTGCTGACGTTCTTGAACTCGATCACTTCCTGACCCAGACGCTCGCCCGGCGGGATATACAGTTCGTTCGTCTCGTTGCGCTTCTGGTACTCGACCGAGTTCAGTTCTTCAAAGCGGTTGATACGCGCCTTGCCCTTGGATTGACGGCCTTTGGCTGCCGAACGCACCCACTCAAGTTCGCGCGCGAGTGCTTTCTGGCGACCCTTTTCAGCGGACTCTTCGCGCGCGAGGCGCTCGCCTTTCTGTTCCAGCCATTCGGTGTAGTTGCCTTTCCACGGAATGCCGCGACCGCGATCGAGTTCGAGAATCCACTCGGCTGCGTTGTCGAGGAAGTAACGATCATGGGTGACCGCCACGACGGTGCCCGGATAGTCGTGCAGGAACTGCTCGAGCCAGTCGACGGATTCGGCATCCAGATGGTTGGTCGGCTCGTCCAGCAGCAGCATGTCCGGCTTGGACAGCAGCAGACGGCACAGCGCCACGCGGCGCTTCTCACCGCCGGACAGAGGGCCGATCTTTGCGTCCCATGGCGGCAGGCGCAGCGCGTCGGCAGCGACTTCCAACTGACGCTCCAATGCATGCGCATCGTTCGCGGCGAGCAGGTTCTCGAGCTTCTGCTGCTCGATCGCGAGCTTGTCGAAATCCGCGCCTTCTTCGGCGTAGGCAGCGTAGATCTCATCCAGTCGGACTTGCGCGTCGAGGATCTCGGCGACGCCTTCCTCGACCGCTTCGCGCACGGTCTTCTCCGGGTCCAGCTGCGGCTCCTGTGCCAGGTAACCGATCTTGGTGCCCGGGTTGGCGCGAGCCTCGCCCTGGAAGTCGGTGTCCACGCCGGCCATGATTTTCAGCACGGTGGACTTGCCCGCGCCGTTGACGCCGAGCAGGCCGATCTTCGCACCGGGGAAGAAGGACAGCGAGATGTCCTTGATGATCTGGCGCTTCGGCGGGACGATCTTGCTGACCCCGTTCATGGTGTAGATGTACTGCATGCGCGCTCTCAATCTAAAGGAAGTCTGCGGGCCACTGGGGGCGCGGCCCGGCAAGGAAAAAAAGGAATACCCCTGATTATCGCCGATCGGCCCCTTGGCCGCCATGGCAGCGCCGTGACAAAGCCGCCATTTGGGCCTCACCCTTGCCCCAAGGC
>JBAPPP010000140.1:0-3543 GCA_049280175.1 Rhodanobacter sp. | reverse complement strand
CACCCCAACCTACTCCCCGATAAGCCATCTACGCGTGGCAGAATCCCCTTATGCAAACCTATCTCGTCGGCGGCGCGGTCCGTGACAAATTGCTGGGACGGCCGGTGGTCGATCACGATCATGTGGTGGTCGGTGCACGTCCGGAGGATCTGCTGGCGCTGGGGTACAAACCGGTCGGCAAGGATTTCCCGGTGTTCCTGCACCCGCAGACCGGCGAGGAATACGCGCTCGCCCGCACCGAGCGCAAGACTGGCCACGGCTATCACGGCTTCGTGTTCCAGGCCGACGCGACGGTGACGCTGGAGCAGGATCTGGCGCGGCGCGACCTCACCATCAACGCGATCGCCGAAGACGCGCACGGCGCGTTGACCGATCCGTATCACGGTGTGCGCGATATCGAAGCGCGCGTGCTGCGGCATGTTTCGCCCGCCTTTGTCGAGGATCCGGTGCGCGTGCTGCGCGTGGCGCGTTTCGCGGCACGCTTCGCACCGCTCGGCTTCACTGTCGCCGAAGAGACCATGGCGCTGATGCAGCAAATGGTGCGGGAAGGCGAAGTGGATCACCTGGTGCCCGAACGCGTGTGGGCTGAAACACGCAAGGCGCTTACCGAACCGCAGCCGTCCGCGTTCCTGCGCGTGCTGCGCGAATGTGGCGCGCTGGCGGTGCTGTTTCCCGAAATCGATGCGTTATATGGCGTGCCGCAGCGTGCCGAGTTCCATCCCGAAATCGACACCGGCGTGCATCTGGAAATGGTGTTGGACGCTGCCGCGCGGATCGCACCAGGTGACGATCTCGTCGGCTTCTGCGCGCTGGTGCATGACCTCGGCAAGGCGCTCACGCCAGCCGACGAACTGCCGCGCCATGTCGGCCACGAGCATCGGGGCGTGACGCCGCTGCGCGCGCTGACGGCGCGATTGAAGGTGCCGACGGAACATGCCGCGCTGGCCGAACAGGTGTGCCGCGAGCATCTGAACGCGCACCGCGCATTCGAGCTGAAGCCGGCCACCGTGCTGAAACTGCTGAGCTCACTGGATGCATTGCGCCGGCCCGCACGACTGGATGTTTTCCTCGCCGCCTGCGAAGCCGACAAGCGCGGCCGGCTGGGCCACGAACAGGATGAATATCCACAGGCCGCCTATCTGCGTGAAGCACGCGCCATGTCGGCCGCGGTCGATGCTGGCGCGTTTGTCGAACAGGGCCTGTCCGGCCCGGCGATCGGCAAAGCGATGGAATCAGCCCGTATCGAAGCGATTGCCGCCCTGAAAGCTACGCGTTAGCTAAGCACGCCTATTATATAAACCTCGAACGACTGGCTCCCGGCCCGGGCGCCGATCGACTCACACCATGCTGGAGTTACCCGTGTCGCGTGCATTCGCCCCGCTCTCGCCCCTGCGCCAGCGCTTCCTTCCGCTGCGCTGGCTGGCCATTACGTTCCTGCTGATCTCCTTCATCACTCGAGTGGCACTGCTGGTGATGTCCGGCCACGAGGTATCGCACGGCCCGCTGAACCTGCTGTACGCGTTTGGCGTAGGCCTGGGCTACGACCTGATCACGTTCATCTATGTGGCTTGGCCGATGGTGCTGTTTCTGTGGCTGGTGCCGGCGCGGCGCGCGCGCGTTGCCGGCGCGGGGCAATGGCTGCTCTATCTGATCGGCATGGCGCTGCTATATGCGGCCTGCCTCGGGCTGGTGTTTGTGCGCTGGCACGTGGAGCTGCATGAATCGTGGCCGATGGTTGTTCTGTTCCTGTTCTTTCTGCCGATGCCGGCGCTCGCGTATTCCGCGCGCAGCGGCCAGATGGGCATGTATGTGATGGGGCTGACGATGCTGTTCGGGCTGCTGTTCGTGGCAGCGTGCGAGCTGGTGTTCTGGAACGAGTTCAGCGTGCGCTTCAATTTCATCGCGGTGGACTATCTGGTCTATACGACCGAGGTGATCGGCAATATCCGCGAGTCGTACCCGATCTTCACCTGGGTGGGGCTACTGCTGCTGGCGACCCTGGTGCTGTTTGCGCTGACCCGCAGCGGCTTGCGCACGCGCGACAGCGGCAGCCGCTTCTGGCAGCGTGGCAAGCTGGCGTTGCTGTGGTTGGTGCTGACCGTCGTTTCGCTGTTCGCCGTGAATGGCGGCATGAAGGATCGCACCAGCAATACCTACGTCAACGAGCTGGCCGGCAACGGTATCTATCAATTTTTTGCCGCGTTCCGCAGCAGCCACCTCGACTACGCGAAGTTCTACAAGACGATGCCGCAGGACCAGGCATTCCGCATCCTGCACGACAATCTGCAGACGCCGGATGCCACTTATGTCAGCAACGATCCACATGATCTGACCCGCGCGATCCGCCATGCAGGGCCGGAGAAGCATCTCAACGTCGTGCTGATCAGTGTCGAGAGTCTGTCCGGTGACTACCTGGGCACGTTCGGCAACACCGAAAACCTCACGCCGTACCTGGATTCGCTGGTTGGCCAAAGTGTGTTCTTCGACAACCTCTACGCGAATGGCACGCGTACCGTGCGCGGGCTCGAGGCCTTGTCGCTGTCGGTACCGCCGACGCCGGGTGATTCGCTGATCCGCGAACACAACAACGAGAATCTTTTTTCGATCGCCGACATCTTCAACGACCGCGGCTACCAGTCGGACTTCGTCTACGGTGGCTACGGCTACTTCGACAACATGAACTACTTCTTCAGTCACAACGGCTATCGCACGATCGATCGCGGCGATATTCCGAAGGACGCCCCGATCCATAGCCAGAACGTGTGGGGCGTGTCCGACGAAGATCTGTACACGCTCGCGCTGAAGCAGATGGATGATGCGCATGCCGCCGGCAAGCCGTTCTTCCTGCACATCATGACCACCTCGAACCACCGACCGTATACGTACCCTGCGGACCGGGTGCCACAGATTGCGCCGTCACGTCCCGGCGCGGTGGCGTACACCGACTGGTCGATCAAGGACTTCATCGCGCGCGCGCGCGCCAAGGCGTATTTCGACGACACCGTGTTCGTGATCACCGCCGATCACTGCGCCTCCAGCGCCGGCAAGAGCAGCCTGCCGATCAACCACTATCACATCCCGCTGTGGATCTATTCGCCGAAGAACTTCCCGCCGCAGCGCGTGCATCAGCTGATGGGCCAGCTGGATATCCCGCCGACCCTGCTGGGCATGCTCAATTTCAGCTATCGCACGCGCTTCTTCGGCCAGGACATCCTGCAGCTGCCGGCCGATCGCGAACATGCGTTTCCCGGCACCTACGAAAAGCTCGGCTACCTGCGCAACGACACGCTCACCGTGCTGGAGCCGCAGCGCAAGCTGGAGCAATTTAAACCGAACTACGACACCGGCGACGCCACCCCGATCACGCCGGTGAACCAGACGCTGGTCGACAATGCGGTGGCCTACTACCAGGTGGTCAGCGATCTGTTCAAGCATGGCCAACTGGCGCATCGACCGACCGACTCGACGCCGGTGCAGCCGCTGCCGGCTGCCGCATCGTCGGTGCCGGCACCGGCGAGTTCGGCGCCAGCATCCGCCAGCACC
>JBAPPP010000139.1:0-12271 GCA_049280175.1 Rhodanobacter sp. | reverse complement strand
GTGCGATCGTGGTGGCGCTGACAGCGATCCTGTTTGCCAAGGCCAGCGACTGGTCGTACCACCTGTTCCAGCAAATGCTGAATTACGGCGCATGGATCCCGCTGCTCGTGACCCCCGTCGTGTTTGGCCTGCTGACCTGGCTGACCGACGGTCGCCTGCGCGCTACCCGCGGCAGTGGTATCCCGCAGGTGATCGCCACGCTGCATATCGATGACGAAGGTTTTCGCGCCCGCATGCTGGCGCTGCCCATTGCGGCCGGCAAGATCGCGTTGACCCTTGTGGCGCTGGCTGTCGGTGCCTCGATCGGTCGCGAGGGGCCGACCGTGCATGTCGGCGCCGGACTGTTCTATTCGATCGGTCGTCGTTTCGGCTTTACGGACGCCAAGGCGGCCTCGCGATTCATTCTTGCCGGTGGTGCCTGCGGCATCGCTGCGGCCTTCAACACCCCACTGGCCGGCGTGGTATTTGCGATCGAGGAACTCGCCGGCACGTTCGAGCATCGCTTCAGCGGCGTGCTGCTGACCGCCGTGATCATCGGCGGCATAGTATCGCTGGGCATCATGGGCAACTACTCCTATTTCGGCCGCGTGCAGGCCGAGCTGCCGCTGGGCCATGCATGGCTGGCGGTGCTGCTCACCGGCAGCATCTGCGGTCTGCTGGGCGGCCTGTTCGCGCGACTGATCCTGCTCAACCGGCAAGGCCCACTCGCTTACATCGGGCGCCTGCGTGCCTCTGCGCCGGTGCTGTTTGCCACCGCTTGCGGACTGGCCCTGGCGGTGATCGGGCTGCTTTCGCATAACACTGTGTACGGCACCGGCTACGACCAGGCGCGCGCCTTCGTGCAGGAAGCAGCGGTGACCCCGGGACACACGTTCGGCATCGCCAAGCTGTTGGCGAACGTGGTGTCGTACTGGGCCGGTATCCCCGGCGGCATCTTTTCGCCAGCACTGGCCGTCGGTGCCGGCCTCGGTCACAACATCGCCTATTTCCTGCCGAACGTACCGGCCGCTTCCGTGGTGCTGCTTGGCATGAGCGCGTATCTATCGGGGGTAACCGGCGCGCCGCTGACTTCCGCGGTGATCGCGATGGAACTGACCGACAACCAGGACATGGTCATTCCGATCATGGCCGCCTGCCTGCTCGCCCGCGCAGCGGGTTCGCTGTTCTGCCCCACACCGGTTTACAAGGATTTCGCCGAACGCATGGTGCAAGACTTCGAGCAGCAACAAGTTGCGCGTGCCGAAAACGCCGAGAAGGCCGGGCTCGAAGCGGATGCCTTGCAGCACGCCGGCAAAACCAGTGCGTTCGCCGAACCGGCCGCGCCAGCGGATGATGCATCATCGGACAACCCATGAGTACCTTGACCGAGGCGGCACAGGCATGAACGAGCCACGCTGGGATCGACTGCTGCTGAATGCCACTCTGGCAACGTTTGCCGATGAATCGCCTTGTGGCTTGATCGAACGGGGCGCCATCGCCATGCATCATGGCCGCATCGTCTGGATTGGCCGCATGGATGCGCTGCCGGCAGCACCACACACCCTGGCGGTCGCGGTGGAATCACTGGACGGCTCGCTAGTCACGCCGGGGCTGATCGATTGCCACACCCATCTGGTGTTCGGCGGCGATCGCGCGCGGGAATTCGACCTGCGCTTGAACGGCGCCAGCTACGAGGAAATCGCCCGTGCCGGCGGCGGCATCGTCTCCACGATGAGTGCAACCAGGGCCGCCAGCGAAGAAGTGCTGTTTGCGCAATCACTGGTGCGTGCGCAGGCGCTGCTCGCCGATGGCGTGACGACGCTGGAAATCAAATCGGGCTATGGCCTGGAACTGGAAAGCGAACGCCGCATGTTGCGCGTGGCACGACGCCTTGGCCGGGAACTTGGCATCACCGTGCGCACCAGTTTTCTGGGTCTGCATGCGCTACCGCCGGAATACCAGGATCGTCGCGCCGAGTACGTGGCATTCGTCTGCGACGAGATGCTGCCCGAGCTGGCCGCCGAAGGCCTGGTCGATGCGGTGGATGCCTTCTGCGAAAACATCGGTTTCACGCGCGAAGAAACCCGCCGCGTGTTCGAGCGGGCAAAGCAGCTCGGCCTGCCCGTGAAACTGCATGCCGAACAGCTGTCCGATCTGGACGGTGCCGCACTGGTTGCCGAATACGGCGGCCTGTCAGCCGATCACCTGGAACACCTGAGCACGTCGGGCATCGCGGCGATGGCGGCGGCCGGCACCGTCGCCGTCCTGCTACCCGGCGCGTTCTATGCGCTGCGCGAAACGAAACTGCCGCCGATTGCGTTGTTGCGCGAACACCGGGTGCCGATCGCAATCGCCACTGACTGCAACCCCGGCACCTCGCCACTGCTGTCGCTGCGACTGGCCGCGGGGATGGCATGCACCTTGTTCCGGCTGACGCCTGAGGAAGCGCTGCGAGGCGTCACCGTCCATGCAGCACGTGCACTGGGGCTGCATGATCGCGGCACGCTGGCGATCGGCCAGCGCGCTGACCTGGTGATCTGGAACGCGCGCCAGCCAGCCGAGCTGTGCTACTGGATCGGCGGCAACCTGGTGCGTGAGGTTTGGCTCGGCGGCGAGCCGGTATCGACGGCTGCCTGAGCGTCACGGCCTGACAGAGATCGGAGGATTTCCGGTTATGCCGGGGATCGGGAAACCATGCCGATACGCGTAGCCAGCCCGTCGTGGAACGACTTCGGCAGGTCAGCATGTACCGGCACCCGCCACCAGTGAGGCTGCGCAAAGCGCTGACACTTGACCGCGTCCTTGTCGGTCATCAGCACCGGCAGGTCGTCGTTGAAATTCAGATCGGTGGGCGCAAAAGCGTGGTGGTCTGCAAACGCATGTTCGATCAGCTCGATACCCGCCGCACGCAGGCTGTCGAAAAAACGTTGTGGATTCCCGATCGCGGCCACCGCGTGCGCGCGCTGCCCCATGAAGCTGGCCAGCGATTGTTGCTGCCCGTCGCATAACGCCACGACATCACCGCCGCGCAATTGCATCGGGTATTCGCCATCGGTGGCGACCCCACCATTGCAGACCCGCATGTCCACCCGCTGCAATCGGCTCAAGGGCTCGCGCAATGGTCCGGCCGGCAACAGACGTCCATTGCCAAAACGGCGCACGCCATCGATCACGCAGATTTCCACATCGCGCGCCAACGCGTAGTGCTGCAGGCCGTCATCGGCGATCAACACATTGCAACCGGCTTCGAGCAGTAGCTGTGCGGCAGCCGGACGATCATGCCCCACGGCCACCGGCACGCCACTGGTGCGGATCAGACAGGGTTCATCACCAACGCGCGCAGGGTCCGGCGCGTCGCCCAGCAATAGCGGCTCGCGCTGGCTGCCGCCGTAACCGCGACTGACCACGCCCGGCAAGTAACCCCGGCTAAGCAAGGTCTCGACCACCGCCATCGTCAGCGGTGTCTTGCCGGTGCCGCCCACGCTCAAGTTGCCGATCACGATGACGGGAACAGGCAGGCGCACACTGGCCAACCAACCGGCACGATAGAGCCCGCCACGCAGGCGTATCGCGGCCCCATAAAGCGTTGCCAGCGGCCACGCCCACCAGGGCACCCGGCCGTTGCCGTACCAGGCTGATTCGAGCGTGTCGATCAGCGCCATGGATGATCCTCAGCTGCCGACTTGATCGTGGAACTGCATCCGGTGCAGCGCGGCGTATTGACCGCTGAGTGCGATCAGCTCGGCATGCGTTCCGCGTTCGATGATGCGGCCCTGATCCATCACCGCAATCTGGTCAGCCCCCTCGATAGTGGACAGTCGATGCGCGATTACCAGCGTGGTGCGGTCGCGCATCAGTCGCTGCAATGCCTGCTGGATCAGCCGTTCGGATTCGGTATCGAGTGCACTGGTCGCCTCGTCCAGCACCAGAATCGGTGCATTCTTCAGGATTGCGCGGGCAATCGCGATGCGCTGGCGCTGACCACCGGACAACATGTTGCCGCTCTGACCGATCTGCGTGTGCAGGCCTTGCGGCATGCGTGCGATGAACTCCATCGCGTTCGCTGCCTCGGCGGCGGCGATGATGTCCGCTTCGCTGGCGCCAGCCAGTTCACCGTAGGCGATATTGTTGGCTACGGTATCGTCGAACAACATCACGCTCTGCCCCACCCACGCGATCTGCCGACGCAGCGAGGCGAGCGTATAGCTTTCGTAGTCCTGGCCATCCAGCACGATGTGACCGGTGGTCGGCGCATAAAAGCGCGGCAGCAGGCTGACCAGGCTGCTCTTGCCACTGCCGGAGCGACCGACCAGCGCGGTTACCGTGCCGGGCGCGCAATAAAGATCCACGCCGCGCAGGGCCTCAAAATCATTGCGCGGGTACACCAGCCTGACTGCTTCGAAGCGCAAATCGCCTTGCGTGCGTGTCAGATCGCGACTGCCCTGATCGATCTCCGGTGGCAGATCGATGACTTCGAACAAGTCCTCGGCAGCGGATAGCCCGCGCTGGATATTCGCCTGGACGCCGGTGAGGCGTCTGAGCGACGGCATCATGGCGCCCATCGCCGTCAGCACGGCAAAAAACACGCCCGGCGACATCTCGTTCAACACTTGGGGCCGCGTGCCGAGAAAGACCAGGACCGCCAGCGCTGTTGCAGCCACCAGCTGGATCGTGGAACTGGACGCCGCGTTGGTCGCCGCAATTTTCAGATTGAGCCGGCGCGTGTTTTGGGTAATCTGGTCGAAACGAGCGGCCTCGTACTCTTGCCCACCGTAGATACGCACTTCACGGTGGGCGCCCACCGACTCTTCCACGGTACCCGTCACCGAGCCCATGCTGCCCTGGATGCGTCGGCTGATCTGACGGTAACGCCGGCTGACCACGGTGGCGACCAAGGCAATGGCCGGCACCATCACCAGCAGCGACAGCGTGAGATAGGCACTGTTGTGCAGCATCACGAACAGCATCGCAATGACAGTGAAGCCATCGGTCACGGCCACTTTCAACGCATCGGTGGATGCCGACGCGACCTGCTCGCTGGTGTAGGTAATCCGGGAAACCTGTTGCCCCGATGGCTCGCTGCCAAAAAATGCGGCGGGCAACTTCAGATAGCCAACGAAGACATCGTGCTGCATCGTCTGCACTACATGGCGACCGATGTAGGAGATCCCGTAGTCACTGACAAACGTGCCGCAGGAACGCACGAAAAAAATGCCCATGATCCAGATCGGCATCCAGAAGATCAGATAAGCATCTTTTTTCGCGAAAAGATCATCGATCATCGGTCGGAGCAGATTGGTAAAAAGCGCAATACCGCCGCCGTCCAGCAGCATGCCGACCAGCGCAATCAGGCCGATCGGCCAGTAGCGTGCGCTATACCCCAGCAGTCGCTTGTAGACCCGCCAGCTTTCGGCATCCCATACGCCGGCTTTCTGATCGCTCACTGGCTGGCGCCCGGCTTACTCGGTGTGGTGGCGATCGACAAACGGGTGAAACCCAGCTGGCCCAGCGCGTCCATCGCGGTCACGACGTCCTGGTTCGGCGTCATCGCATCGGCGCGGATGATCACCTGACGGTCGCGGTCGGTGCCGGCGTTGCGTGCAATGGTCTGCTTTAGCGGTTCGATGCCCTCGCCCTGCACTTCGTCGCTGCCCACGTAGAAGCGACCGTCACGGTCGATCATGATGGTCAGCGCCGGACTGTTCATGTCGCGATCCTGCGCGCTGGCCTTGGGCAGGGTTACCTGCAGGCGCGAATGCTGCACGAACGTGCTGGTCAGCACGAAGAACATCAGCAGGGTCAACAGCACGTCGATCAACGGAATCACGTTGATCTCGAAATCGTCCTGGCGGCGGTCGTTGCCGATACGCATCGGTGCGCTCTCAGACCGCGCCAGGCGCGGATGGTGCCGACACGCGTCGCGGCCGGACCGGTGTCGTTGCGGTGGCAGGAGCCAGTGTCAGATCATCGAGCAAGGCGGTCGCCTGCTTTTCCATCTCCACGCAATAGCCGGCCACCCGCGAACGGAAATAGCGATGCAATACATAGGCAGGGATCGCCACGGTCAGGCCTGACGCCGTGCAGATCAGCGCCTCGCCGATGCCGCCGGCCATCTTGGCCGGATCGCCAATGCCGCCGGCCATCACTTCCATGAACATGCGGATCAGGCCGATCACGGTGCCGAACAGACCCAGCAAGGGGCCGATCAACGCGATGGTGCCCAATGAGTTGAGGTAACGCTGCATCCGGTGGACTACATGCCGACCGGTGTCTTCGATGCGCTCCTTGATCAGCTCGCGCGACCGGTTGCGCACGGCCAGTGCCGAAGCCAGCAATTCGCCCAGCGGCGAACCAGCCGCCAGCGATTCCAGATGGCGCGGGTCCAGCTGGCCCGTACGCGCCCACTCACGCACCTCGTCGCCCAGGCCCGGCGGCAACACCGACTTGCGGCGCAGGGTCCAGCAACGCTCGAGCACGATCGCCAGGGCGATCGCCGAACAGATCAGGATGGGCACCATCGCCCAGCCACCAGCCATCAGAATTTCCAGCACTTTTCGACCCCACCGTACGACTTATCGACGAGCGCGCATGATAGCAGTGTCACCCCCGCGTACTGCGGCACGCGTGGCATTCCCGGCTTCATTCAGCCCGTGATTCATTCCCGCCAGTAGCGCGGTTGCCGCTGCCGCCAGCCCTGCTCGCGCCGCGCGCCGGCATCCGGCGGAAAATCCAGCGGAACCGCGCCCTGCTCGGCCGTATTGAACACCGGCACCTGCGCGTCGGCATAGCGCGCCAGCACTTCTGGTTTGGGGTGGCCAAAGCGGTTGCGCCAGCCCGCCGAGACCACCGCAAACGGGGCCCGCACGGCGGCAATGAACGCCGCGCTGGACGAGGTTTTGCTGCCGTGATGCGGCACCAGCAAGACGGGCGGCCTACCCGGCCCGAGGGCAGCGGCGACCTGCGGCTCCATTTTCGAGCTGATATCGCCTGTCAGTAACAACCGCCCGGTACGGCCCTCGACCAGCAATACGCAGGAGCGATCGTTGCCCTTCCCATTGAGTGCGTCGGCGGCCGGACTCAGCACCCGAAAACGCACGCCATCCCATTGCCACGATTGCCCGGCCACGCACTGCTGCATCGAAAACAGCATCCGCGCCGGCTCGCCGGCATAAAACTGTGCATGTGGAAACGCGGTGGCGACAGCCTTGGCACCACCGGCATGATCGTTGTCGGCATGGCTGATCATCAACATATCGAGCTGCGTGATGCCCAGCGCGTGGATCGACGGCAGCACCACCGACTCACCCAGATCGAAACCCGATGGGTAACGCGCCCCGGCGTCGTACACCAGCACATGCTGGCGGGTGCGCAGCAACACCGACAGACCCTGCCCGACATCCAGTGTCCATGCCTGAAATGCGCCATTGGTCGGCAACTGGCGTGGTGGCAACAGCAGCGGCAGAAACAGCAGCAGGCCGAGCCAGCGCAACGGTATGCCACGCGGCAGGAACAGCCAGCCGGCGCCCAGCAGCGCCAGCAACAATGCCCATGGCTGCACGGTCGGCAGATACCAGTGCGCGCCTGGCCAGGTCGCCATCTGCTCCAGCAACCACCATTGCGCGTGCGCCAGTTGCGCGGCCAGCCAAAGCACGGGCGTCGCCAGCGGCGGGCACAGCGCCAGCAGCACCATGCCGATCAACGCGAACGGCACGATCACGAAACTGACAAACGGTACCGCGATCAGATTGGATAACGCACCGACCAGCGAAGCCTCGCCGAAAAACCACTGGGTCAACGGCAGCAGTGACACCGTCATCACCAGCTGTCCGGCCGAAAGTTCATGGATGAACGCGCGCAGTCCGCGCCCGCGTGCCTGCAGGCACAACATCAGGAACGACACACCGACGAACGATAGCCAGAAGCCCGCCGCCAGGACTGACAGCGGATCGGCCAGCAGGATCGCGATCATCGCCAGCGCCAGCGATTGCGCGCCGCCGCTGCCGCGCCGCCTACAACGCGCCAGTGCTACGACGGCAATCATCAGCAGCGTGCGCACCGTAGGCAGCCCGAATCCGGCCAGGGCGCTATACACGCCGGCGGTCATCAACGCGGCTGCAGCCTGTGCCATCGGGCGCGGCAACCACAGTCCCAACCGCGGCCACACCCAGTAAATCAGCATCGCGAGCCAGACCCCGAATACCGCCGACACGCCCACATGGAAGCCGGAGATCGCGATCAGATGCGGAACGCCGTTGGCGCGCGCCACTTCCCAATCATGCTGATCCAGTCCGCGGGTGTCGCCCACCGAAAATGCCCGCAGCAAGGCTGCGTCGTGTGGATCACGCACGCGCGCCACAATGCCGCGCGAAATCGCATCGCGCACCCCATCCACGCACCACGGCACGCCGCCCAGTTGCGCATTGTCGGGGTCTTCGCGCACATAACCGGTGGCGCTGATGCCACGCTCCAGTGCGGAACGCTCGCTATCCGCGCCGCCGGGATTGAGCAGACCGCGTGGGCGCTTCAGACGCAACAATAATTGCCAGCGAGTACATGGCCGCACCGGTGGCGCATCGTTGTACCAGGACACGCTGATGCGCCCGTGCAGCGCAATGGGCTCTCCATCCAGGCTCGCCTGCTCGACCCGCAAAGTGAAACTGGTGGCATCGCTGCGTATCTGTGGCAGATCGCTGATCGCGCCGACCACCACGACGTCGCTGCCTTCCAGCGCACGCGGCAGCCGCGCATCCATCGACATTCCGCCGCGCCATGCGGCCCACACGATGCCAAACAATACGTAGGCCAGCCAGCGTCCACGCGGAAAACGCCACGCCAGTAGCGCTGCCACCAGCAACAAAAGGCCCAGACACCAGTGCGACGGCAACCTCGGCATCCATTGCACCAGCAGCACGCCGGACAGCAACCCCGTTGCCGCCATAATTGCCGCCGCTCGTGCCATCCCGCTTGCCCCGCTCCATCCTGAATGGGGTCGAGCCTAACGTGGCCTGCGCGGCATCGAGGATGAAATGCGCGTAGGCATTCGCCGCCTGCGCGGCAGCATCGTTGCGAACCGCAACACCGGCCATGCTGCTCACCTTAGGTTGCGGCGAGCGTCAGCGAAGCCCAACGCTTTCGTGCGGGAGTGTTGGGCTTCGCTGACGCTCACCCCAACCTGCGTGTCCACGCGCGCCATGTCTTTCCCATGTTCGTCGGAAAGCCTTGGTTCGGTCCCCTCCCCTGCTTGCAGGGGAGGGTCAGGGTGGGGTCGCTCTTGATCTTTATCGCAAGCTCGAGCACCCCCCTCCCAACCTCCCCCCTGCGACCGCAGGGAGTCCCTTCTTCGGGGCATGCAGGGGGAGGAGCAACACCGTAGTTTCAGGCCCTGGCGGGCTCTTGCAGCACGCCGTTATGCAGCACCAGCGTGCGATCCATGCGCGCGGCCAGACGGGTGTCGTGGGTGACGAGGATGAAGCTGGTGCCGATCTCGCGATTGAGTTCCAGCATCAGTTCGTAGACCTGTTCGGCATTGCCTTCATCGAGATTGCCGGTGGGCTCATCGCCCAGCACGCAGGCTGGTCGGGTCACCAGCGCACGCGCCACGGCGCAACGCTGACGCTCACCGCCGGATAGCTCCGACGGCTTGTGATGTGTACGCGACCCCAGACCGACGCGCTCAAGCAACGCCGTGGCCTGTCGCTGCGCTTCGGCAATCGCCGTGCCGCGGATCAGCAGCGGCATGCAGACGTTCTCCAGCGCGGTGAACTCGGGCAGCAGGTGATGGAACTGATAGATGAAACCGAGCGAGCGATTGCGCACGCGACCACGCTCGGCATCGGAGAGCTTCGACAGCACGCGGCCGTCCACCTCCACTTCACCAGCGGTCAGTGTGTCAAGTCCGCCGATGATGTGCAGCAGCGTGCTTTTGCCCGAGCCGGAGGCCCCGACGATCGCCATCGTTTCGCCGCGCCGGAGCGTAAAGCTCACGTCGCTCAGCACTTCGGTATGCAAGTCGCCTTCGGCATAGATCTTGGCGACATGGCTGGCGCGCAGCACGTTTTCGCCGGCCGGAGGATTGGACACGGTCTGGTTCTTGGAGGCAGGGTTCATGGCGGTCTTATTCATAGCGCAGTGCCTGTGCCGGCTGCGTGCGCGAGGCACGCCATGCGGGATACAACGTGGCCAGCAGCGAGAACGTAAACGTGAGCAAGGAAACCCAGAGCACGTCGTGCCAAAGCAGCAGGCTTGGCACCTCGCTGATGTAATAGACGTCTGGCGACAGGAAGGTGACGTGGAACGTGTGCTCGATCCACTTGACGATGCCAGGAAGTTTCCACGACAGCAGCGAGCCCAGCCCTACGCCGAACCCGATACCGACAAACCCGACCAGCACGCCCTGCACCATGAACATGCCCATGATGCTGCGCGGCGTGGCGCCGAGCGTGCGCAGGATCGCGATGTCCGCCTGCTTGTCGGTAACCAGCATCATCAGCATCGAGATCAGGTTGATCACCGCGACCAGAATGATCAACGACAGGATCACGAACATCACCATCTTCTCCATCGACAGCGCGGAGAACAGATTCGAGTTCGTGTCCATCCAGGTCTGCACGCGATACACCTGGCCCAGCTGGTCGGCCAGTTCGGAAGCCACCGGACGGGCGCTGAACAGGTCATCGAGACGCAGACGAATCCCTGTCGGGCCGCTGAGGGTGTTCAGCTTCTGGGCGTCACTCATATTGACCAGGGCAAGGCCGGAATCGAATTGCTCCATGCCCAATTCGAATACGCCCACCACATGAAAACTGCGCATGCGTGGCACGCCACCCATCGGCGTGGCGCGCAACTGCTGCACCGCCATCGTTACCCGGTCACCGACGCCAACGCCCAGCGACATCGCCAGTTCTTTGCCGAGCACGATATTCCAGCTGTTCGGGGTCAGGTCGCTGAGTTTGCCTTCGACCATGTGCTGGTTTATGTCATCGACTTTTGGCTCCAGCGCCGGCTCGATGCCACGCACCAGTGCGCCGCTCGAGTGTTGCGCACTCAGATACGCCTCGGTCTCCACATACGGCGCGGCGCCCTGCACATGCGGGTTCGCCTCGGCGATCTGCAGCGCGCGCGGCCAATCCTGCATGCTTTCGCCGATGCCGGAGATGGTCGCGTGCGACACCGCACCAAGGATGCGTGAGCGCATCTGGAAGTCGAAGCCGTTCATTACCGACATCACGGTGATCAGCGCGATCACGCTGATGGCGATGCAGACGATCGACACGGTCGAAATGAACGAGATGAACTGGTTACGTCGCTTGGCGCGCGTGTAGCGCAGGCCGATGAAGAGTTCGAGCGGTCGGAACATGGGGGTTCGCTTGTGAGGATCGCAGGGCGGACGCCCGGACGCCCATTATCAGGCATTCGGTGAGACCGCGCTGCGGTGACGAAGTTGCCGATGGATCAGGTCGCGGTGATCAGAGCCGCGGCACGGCCTCGCCCGGCTGCACGGTCGCCAACTGCATGCGCAGGCGCCGGCGGATGTCGGCATCGCTGTTGTCCGGTGCCAGCAGCAGGACCTGTACGCCTCGCTCCGTCGTCTGCAGGCGCAACAACACAAACGGTCCGAGCACGCGAAATGATGCCAGCGTCGCCGGAACGTCCTCATGCGAGGCCAGATGCAGGGTCCAGCTATCGTCAGCGCCCCATCCTGCGGCTACGACCAGCGACTCTGTCGTGCCGCGTGCAGAGTGTCCTATCGCCAGCAGCACGGCCGCCAGCAGCGGCCACTTCAGCCAGGGCGCAAGCGCGCATAAGACTAAGGAAAACACGACCAGAACGGCAACGAAAATCAGCAGTCGCCGAAAAACGCGCGACGGCCGATATTCAAAGCCGATGGCGGGTGCGGATGTCATCAATGATCGCCTGCCAGTCCTGCCGCTGCGGACGCGCGTGGCCCATGACCCAGTCCCACAGATCCGGATCCTGTGCGTCGAGCAGTTCGTCGAACGCCTGCCGCTGCGCTTCATCGGCGCTCGCAAAGCGTTCGTCCAGCCAGCCGCCGAACAACGCATCGAGCTCGCGGGTACCGCGACGGGTACGCCAGCGCAGGCGTTTGAGACGAGCAGCAGCATCCATCAGTCAAATCGCGCGAAGCGCCTCCATGGCCTCCTCTCCCCTCGGGGAGAGGATTGAGGTGAGGGGGCAATCTTGCGGGAGGCTTACGGCGAAGGGAAGCTTCTTGTCGCAGGTTGGGGTGAGCGCAGCGATGCCCAACGTCTTGGCGGGATGCTTGAGGCACTTG
>JBAPPP010000138.1:0-1953 GCA_049280175.1 Rhodanobacter sp. | reverse complement strand
CCGAATTCCTGCCGCATGACGGCCCGCTGCGCGAGGACGTCAGCCGACTCGGCGCGATGGTGGGGCGAATGCTGGCCGAGCAAGGCGGAAAGGCATTCTTCGGGCGGGTCGAACAGGTGCGTATCGCGGCGATCCGACGGCGCCGCGAAGGCGCCTCGGTGGATGAGCTGGCCGGTTCGCTGGCCGGCCTCGACACCAGAGATGCCGAAGCACTGGCGCGTGCATTCGCCACCTATTTCCAGGCCGTGAATACGGCCGAACGGGTGCATCGCATCCGCCGCCGTCGCGACTACCAGCGCGAGGGCAGTGCGCCGCAGCCGGAGTCATTGCTCGACGTACTTGGTCGACTGAGGGCGCAAGGGGTCGGCGCGGACGAATTGCTGGGCTGGCTGGAACAGCTGTGGATCGAACCGGTATTCACGGCGCATCCGACCGAAGCGGTACGCCGCTCGTTGCTGGAAAAGGAACAGGCGGTGGTGCGATCGCTGGTCGATGGGTTCGATCAAAACCGCACACCGCAGGAACGCAAGGAGGACGACGATCGCATCTTCATGGCGCTGTCCTCCGGCTGGCAAACCGCCGAGGCCTCGCCGGTGCGACCCACGGTGCAGGACGAGCACCATCACGTCGGCTTCTACCTGGTCAATCCGATTTACCGCATCGTGCCCGCGTTGTATGAATCGCTGGCCTCGGCACTGCAGGAGGTCTACGGCGTAGCCGTCTTGTTGCCGCGCCTGCTCGGCTTCGCGACCTGGGTTGGTGGCGACATGGATGGCAATCCGAACGTCGGCGCCGAGACCATCGCCGCCAGCCTGTCCACTCAGCGCGCCCATGTGATCGAGCATTACGTGGCCGACGTGGCAACGCTCGCCCGTTTGCTCAGCCAGACCGAAGGCCGCGTTGCTGTCGACGAGCGCCTGCAACAGCGACTGGACGACTACCGCGTACGTTTTCCCGCGGCAGCGCAAAAAGTGCGGCCGCGGCACGCCGACATGCCCTATCGCAGCCTGCTTACCCTGATCGGCGGCCGGCTCGAAGCCACCCAGGACGACAATCATGTGGAAGGCTATACGTCCGTTGCCGAACTTCTGGATGACTTGCAGCTGATTGCCCGCAGCCTGGTCGACCATCACGGTCTGCACGCCGGAGCCTACGCGGTGCAGCGGTTGATCCGTCGCGTGCGCACGTTTGGCCTGCACCTGGCGCGGCTGGACGTGCGGCAGGATTCACGCGTTCACGACGATGCGCTGGCGGCACTGCTGAATGATGCGGCGTGGAACGCGCACCCAGCGGATGAGCGCGCCCGGCGACTGCAGCCCTACGCCAGCGGCGAGCAGGTGTTTGCCGGCAGCACGGATGCAAATGCCGTCAGCACCCGTGCGGTGTTCGACGCGCTGCACGTTGCGCGGGGTCGCTACGGTGCCGGCGCGATTGGTCTGTACATCATCAGCATGGCGCGCTCGGCCGCCGACGTGCTGGCGGTGCTGGCATTGGCGCGCTACGGCGGCTTTGTGGATACCTCGCCGCAGCTGCCCCCTCGTCCCGTTGGGGAGAAGGCTGGGGTGAAGGGGCATGCTTGCGATAAAGCTATGTTAGAGCGAGCTTCTGTCGACAGTTCGGCGAGCACCCGCCCCTCACCTCAATCCTCTCCCCAGAGGGGGGGCGAGGACCATGCCAAGGGTGTTGTTCCGCTCAACATCGCGCCGCTGTTCGAGACCGTTGACGATCTGAAGAACGCGCCAGCCACGCTGCGCGCGTTGCTTGAGGATCCGGTCTATCGCCAGCATCTGGCTGCACGCGGCGATCAGCAATGGGTGATGCTTGGCTATTCCGACAGCGGCAAGGATGGCGGCACGCTCGCCTCGCGCTGGGGTCTGCAGCGCGCGCAAGTGGAGTTGCTGGAAGTGGCGAATGCCGCCGGCATCCGGCTCGCGTTCTTCCATGGTCGCGGTG
>JBAPPP010000137.1:0-16951 GCA_049280175.1 Rhodanobacter sp. | reverse complement strand
GGATTGATCGGTTCGCTGACGGTATGCACGATTTTTTATCTGCTGGTCGGTTACGGCGCAGTGGGCGCTGGCGGTTCGCAGCCCATCATGGGACCCGATGGCCTCGCCCTGCAGCCAGGCACGCCTGCGATGGCAGCCGCCTGCAAAGGTCTGCATGCGCTGGTCTGCAGCAAGGAGCCGCTGGCGTACGTGCTGCACTCCCTGGGCTCGGACAAGATCGGCTATCTGGTGGGGGGTGCGGCCAGCATCGCGTTGCCGTCGGTCATCCTGATGATGATCTATGGCCAGACCCGCATTTTCTTCACGATGTCGCGCGACGGCCTGCTGCCGAACCGCCTTTCAACGGTGCACCCGCGTTTCCATACGCCGCACGTGCTGACCATGATCACCGGTGTATTCGTTTCGCTGTTTGCCGCCATATTCCCGGTCGGCCTGCTTGCAGACATCACCAATTCAGGCACGCTATTCGCGTTCATGATGGTGGCCATTGGCGTGATGATCCTGCGCGTGAAGCAGCCCGGCCGGCCGCGCCCTTTCCGCACACCGCTGGCCTGGATCGTCTGCCCGTTGGCGGTCGTCGGTTGCCTGCTGTTGTTCGTGAACCTGTCGGTCACCGCAATCACGGTGTTCTTCGTCTGGGCTGCTGTGGGTCTGGTCGTCTACTATCTTTACGGTTACCGCAAGAGCCATCTGGCCAACGGCACCGAACCCAGCTGAAGTCGCTATTTATTGAGTGATCCACCAACCGGCACGGTGATACCGTGCCGGTGTCATATCCGGAATACCCATGCTCAAGCAGTTACTCGCGCGCAAGACCGATTTTTCAAATGCCGAGGACCGTGACGGTCCGGCGCTGAAGCGAACGCTGGGTCCCTGGGGACTCACTGCGCTAGGCATCGGCGCCGTGATCGGCGGCGGTATCTTCGTGATCACCGGCCAGGCTGCCGCTGAGCACGCGGGACCGGCGATCATCCTCGCTTTCGTCATCGCGGCCATCTGCTGCAGCTTCACCGCGCTGTGCTACGCCGAATTCGCCACTCTGATCCCGATGTCAGGCAGTTCGTATTCCTACGCTTACGCCACCCTGGGCGAACTGGTCGCCTGGTTCATCGGCTGGAACATGGTGCTGGAATACGGCGTGTCGGCGTCGGCGGTCGCAGTCAGCTGGACCGGCTATTTTGTCAGCCTGCTCGATCACATCGGCATCCATTTACCAACCGTACTTACGAATGCGCCACTCGCCTACATGGACGGCCATCTCGTGACGACCGGCGCGCTGTTCAACATGCCCGCGGTCGCGATCGTGCTGGCGTTGACCTGGCTGTGCTACGTCGGCATCAGGGAATCCAGCGGCGCGAATCTCGCGATGGTGATCCTCAAGGTCAGCCTGATCGTGGTCGTGATCGTCGCTGGCTGGCATTACGTCAACCCAAGCTACTGGCATCCCTTCATTCCCACGAACCAGGGTCCGGAAAAGTACGGCTGGTCCGGCATCATGCGGGCGGCAACACTGGTGTTCTTCGCCTATATCGGTTTCGAGGCCACCTCGACCGCCGCACAGGAAGCGAAGAATCCGCAGCGCGATCTGCCGATTGCCACGCTGACCTCGCTGGCGATTTGTACTGTTTTGTACATTGGCATCGCTGCGGTGATCACCGGACTGCTTCCGTTCGACCAGCTCGGCACCGCCGAGCCGGTGGTGACGGCGGTCAGGGCGCATCCGGAACTTGGCTGGCTGCGCTGGCTGGTCGAAGTCGGCGCGTTGATCGGACTGTCATCGGTGATCCTGGTCATGATCATCGCGCAACCGCGCATCTTCATGATCATGAGTCGTGACGGCATGTTGCCGAAAGTGTTCTCCCGGATTCACCCGCGCTATCGCACGCCGCACATCAACACCGTCATCACCGGTATCGGCATCGCGGCGCTCGCGGCGGTGTTTCCGCTCGATGTGCTCGGCGATCTCGTCTCGATGGGCACACTGATTGCGTTCGTCGCTGTCTGCGCCGGCGTGCTGATCCTGCGCCGCACTCAACCGGACCTGCCACGCACGTTCCGCGTGCCGTGGGCACCGGTCACCTGCGTGCTCGGTGTGCTCAGCTGTCTGGGCTTGCTGTACTGGGAAAACTGGTACCAGTGGCTGATGCTCGGCATCTGGACAGTGATCGGCATGGCGATCTATTTCGGCTACGGCCGCCGCCACAGCCTGCTGCGGAACCAGTCTCCCGCCGAATGAGCTGAAAAGTCGCCATTTGTATCGAATGGCGACTAAAAGACGTGAATATCATCGATGCTCGCTGATCAAGCTGGATCCCCTGCAACCAACCAATTTTCTGATATTGATCAAAAACAATCGCTCAAGTTATTGTTTTTGAAAGATTTAACGAGAATTTTTCGATAGAAATTTTGCGGCTGACCGCCCATTCCCGTGCGGCGGGAGTATCATCCTCAGTCCGCGGGTTGATCACTTGGCAGTGGGCCCCGGATCGCCGCTCGGCGCGTCAGCTAGGTCAGCTCCTCACTGGCGCGTCGGGCAGCACTTTTAGCGAAGCACCTGTCCGCGCTCGCTCTTCTCGCCCCGCCGCCATCTTCTCTCCAGCGAATCGACCACACGCACATGCGTGCGTGGCGAATGCGCGTCATACGCAAACAAGAAGGCCGACAGAATGTCGGCCTTCGAGCGATCAGCTAATAGACGCGATCAGAGTGTGATCATGCCTTCTTCGGTGTGTGCGATACACACCAGCCGTTCGCACTTACCGACTTGCCCGGGAACAACTGGCATGGCCCGCGGCCAGTCGCGCCGCCGGAATAAAACTGGCACGTTGCGCATGAATCACCGGCTTTGTGCTTCGGGTCCGTCGCCTTGCTGGCGTCATCCACATAGCCCAGCGCCTTGGCGGTTGGATCAGCGTCCGTCACCGGAGGCAGATCCGCGGCACGCGCGAAACGCGGCAGACCACCGATCACGGCAGCAACCACCGTAGTGCCTGCGGCGATCTTGAGGAAGCGACGACGCGACTCGATATCTTTCTCGTTCGACATGGGTAAATCTCCTTCGATGATGGTGATCCACGCCAGCGCGCCTGCGCTGTATCAGCGCGATGGTACGCCTGCCGGCGCAATCGTTCCTGACTTGCGAGAATGAATCTCATTCCGGCCGAGTGCCGGCCCGCCCCATGTTATAGTTGACCCTCATTTGGACGTCCAAACCCCATGAGCCAAAGCCTGCCAGCCACCGTCCCTGCCAACCTGTTCGAGTCGTCTGCTGACGCCATCGCGGACACGGCGCGCGAACTGGCCACGCTCGGCTGGACGCCTGCCACCAGCAGCAATTTCTCGATGCGGATCGATGCGGATCATGCCGCGATCACCATCTCCGGCCGCCACAAGGGCCGGCTCGGCCGCGACGACATCATGCTGATCGACATGCACGGCCATGCTGTCGGCACCGATGCCCGGCCCAGTGCCGAAACCGCGCTGCATACCCAGGTCTACCGGCGTTGGCCGGAGATGTGGGCGGTACTGCATACCCACTCGCGCACGCAAAGCGTAGCTTCGCGGCTGTTCGCCAGCGACGGTGTGATCCGCCTGCAAGGATGGGAGCTACAGAAGGCGATTACCGGTTTCACCACCCACGACAGCATGCTGGAGATCCCGGTATTTCCGAACACCCAGCACATGCCCGAACTGGTCGCCCAGGTTGACGCCTGGCTCGACGCGGGCAAGCCGCTGCATGCCTACCTGATCGACGGTCATGGCATTTACACCTGGGGCCGCAACATGGCCGAAACCCATCGCCATCTGGAAGCGCTCGAGTTTCTGCTCGGCTGCGAGCTGGATCTGAGAAAATTGAGGGCATCATGAGCCGCCTGCGCATCTTCGACGAGACACAGTCACAGACACCACTGGTGGTGCATCACGACCATGCCGCCATCGCCCGCGAGCTGGGCAAGGTCGGCGTGCGCTTCGAACAGTGGGAGGCCAGCCAGCCGATCGCACCGGGCGCCAGTCAGGATGAAGTGATCGCCGCCTACCGCGACGACATCGAACGTCTCAAGGACGAGAAAGGCTATCAGGCCGTCGACGTCATCAGTCTTGCACCCGACCATCCCGAGCGCGCCACGCTGCGGCAGAAATTCCTCAGCGAACACACGCACAGCGAGGACGAAGTGCGCTTCTTCGTCGCCGGCTCCGGTCAGTTCACGTTGCATATTGCCGGCAAGGTCTACGACATATTGTGCGAGCAAGGCGACCTGATCGGCGTGCCCGATGGCACCCGTCACTGGTTCGACATGAGCGAGTCGCCCTACTTCGTGGCGATCCGTCTGTTCACCAACAAGGAAGGCTGGGTGGCACAATTCACCGGCGACGACATCGCCCAGCGTTTTCCACGGATGCTGCCGCATCAAGTGGCGTAAGGCGCGGACGATCACCGGACGACGCTGTAGGTACTAATGGCACGGGTGCCAAACCGTTGACGCAGCGCTACGCGCCATTCGTTTATGCTGGGCATCCCTTCCCCGTAACTGCTGTCATGATCGAAATCCGCGCCATCGTCACCGATATCGAGGGCACCACCAGCTCGATCAGCTTCGTCCGCGACGTGCTTTTCCCGTATGCGCGCAAACGGCTGCCGGCATTTGTCGAAACTCATGGCGACCTGCCTGAGGTGCAGCACTGGCTGCATGAGGCCGCCGTTGAAGCTGATCTGGTCGAAGCGAGCCGTCAGGACATCATCGAGCTGCTATTGAAGTGGATCGACGAGGATCGCAAATCCACGGCGCTGAAAGCGTTGCAGGGCATGATCTGGAAAGACGGCTACGTGGCTGGCGACTACCGCGCCCACATCTACCCCGAAGTCGCTGCTCGGTTGCGTACCTGGCGCGCCGACGGACTGCACCTGTATGTCTATTCCTCCGGCTCGGTGCCCGCGCAGCAGCTGTTTTTCCGATACAACGAGGCAGGCGATCTGACGCCATTGTTTGCCGGCTATTTCGATACCGAAACCGGTCCGAAACGCGAGGCCGACTCCTACCGGCGCATTGCCGAAGCGGTCGGCGAGCAGCCCGGACACATCCTGTTCCTGTCCGACATCGAAGAGGAACTCGATGCGGCGCAGGCCGCCGGCCTGCATACCGGCTGGCTGATTCGACCGCCGCTCGTGGCACCAGCCAAGCCGCGTCATGCCGTGTATCACGATTTTGACGCGATCAAACCCTGAAGCTGCCCGCGAGCCCGACCATGCGTAGTGTCCTGACCATCCTGCTCGCTTTCGCCGCCGGCGTGCTGCTGATGTTGTGGCTGCCCCGCCACTCCACCGCACCTGCTGTCGCCGCTCATCCACTACCCGCAACTACCGGCGCAGTGGTGTCCAGCAGCAACACCCCTGCGGACTCGGCATCCACGGATTCCGACGCGAACAGCGGAGACGACTGGCCAAACGCAGGCCCTTCGCCCGAGCAGGTGCTCTACGCGCAACCGCGCATGGTGCGCGAGGCACTCGCGAAGCTGACCCCACGCGTGGCGGGCAAACCGAATCTGTATCTGGTGACCTTTGCTGGCGATGGTGGCGAGGACGTGTTCCGCAATGAGGCCGAGTACGCCAGCCAATTGTTTGCCGGACGCTTCGGTGCCACAGCACATGCGGTGGTACTCGAAAACAACCCGGACACGCTGGCAACCCATCCGCTGGCCAGCTGGAGCAATCTCGAAGACACCCTCGATGGCCTGGCCAAGGTGATGCAGCCGGACCAGGACATCCTGATGCTCTACGTCACCAGCCATGGCGATAAAGATCACAACCTGCTGGTCGACATGGATCCGCTGCCGCTCGACCAGATCGGCGCCACGGATCTGGCCAGTATCCTTGCCAAGCGCTCGTTCAAATGGAAGGTGGTGGTCGTCAACGCCTGCTACTCGGGCGGCTTCGTGCCGCCGTTGCACGGCGCTGGCACGTTGGTGATCACCGCCGCCCGCAGCGACCGCAGTTCGTTCGGCTGCGGCAGCGATTCGGACATCACCTATTTCGGCAGGGCATGGCTGGTCGATGCACTGAACCGCACGCCGGATTTCATCGCGGCGTTCAAGCAGGCCAGCGGTGAAATCGGCCAGTGGGAGCAGAAGGACAAGCTCACCCCGTCCGAGCCGCAAATCGACACCGGAAACGGCATCACGGAGCAGCTCGCCTTGTGGCGCAGAGGCTTCACGACAGGCCCTACGATAGCGTTCAAGCCGGCAGCGCCAACGCCTGCCAGCACGGCAGCGGCGTCGAGGTAGTCCGCGCGGGCCTCTTGCAAAGCAGGAGGGACGCACGCTCTGTCGATGTTCGATGTCTGCTCCGGATTTGAGCAGATGTAAGAGTTGGGGGTCCCGAAATATCCACCCAATAGCTGATTCTTCCTTGCTCAAGCGGCTTGACGCTGCCTCGTCGTGCGCGCACCATCCATTTATGAAGGTAACCTTTGTAGTTACCCTTCCTATTTGCAGGCGCAACTCATGAGCAAACAACCGAACGATCCAGAGGCCGCACGCGCGTTGGCTGTGGCGGGCGAACTTCGTGTCCTGATTGGCAAGCTGAAGCGGCGGCTACGTGGACAGTCGCATCTGGGAGATTTCACCTGGTCACAGGTGGAGGTCCTCATCCGTTTGGAGCGCGAGGGTCCAGCGACCGTGACCAACCTCGCGCGGGCTGAAGGTGTGCGTCCGCAATCGATGGGCGAGACGCTTGCCGCACTGAAGACCGCTGGGCTCGTGAGCGGCGCGCCGGACCCGACCGACGGCAGACAAACGGTTTTGTCGCTCACCGCTGCCTGCCACGAGCTGCTCCGCGCGGGCCGGGCTGCGCGGGAGGATTGGTTGTTCCGTGCCATTCAAACCAAGCTCACACTAGCAGAGCAAGAAGAGCTCGCGCACGCCGTCGAGCTGCTCACGCGCATCGCCGATTCGTAGCCACCACCTCGCTCGATCCCGCCCCGCGGCGCAGATGCCGCGAGTTCGCGCATTCACCGACCGCCCGGCGCCGAACGTGCTGAATCATGTCCGATTGAGTTGTCTGGTTCACCCTTCCCTGGTTCGCAGCAACCCAAATCATCCTAAGGAGCACCTTATGGCGCTAACTACTCTCGACACGAAGACGGCTCTGATCGTCATCGATCTGCAGAAAGGCATCGTCGGTCTCCCCGCGGCGCATCCCATCGACGGAGTCGTGAAGCAGGCAAGTGCGTTGGCCGCCGCATTCCGCCGCCACGGCCTGCCCGTCGTGCTCGTCAACGTCGCCGGTGGAGCGCCAGGCCGAACGGAACAGTCCCGCCACCGCGGAGAGCTTCCCGCCGACTGGGCCGAACTGGTCCCTGAGCTCAACCAGCACCCCGACGATCACACGGTGACCAAGCGGACGTGGGGAGCATTCACGGGCACGGACCTCGGTGAGTACCTGGAGAAACAAGGCGTCACGCAGGTCGTCATCGGCGGCGTATCGACCAGTGCCGGCGTCGAGTCGACCGCGCGTCATGCACACGAGCAGGGGCTCCACGTCACCCTCGCTATCGACGCCATGACCGACATGAATCCTGATGCCCACAGCAACAGCGTTACACGGATCTTCCCTCGACTGGGTGAGACCGGTACGACACAGGAAGTTATCGATCTCCTCGACAAAAGGAGCGCCTGACGATGGCATGGGCCCACTACGCATCCTATTTCTTCGGCGGCGCATTGCTCACCAACGCTGTTCCGCATTTTGTCAGCGGCGTGATGGGGCGCCCCTTTCAAAGTCCCTTTGCCAAACCGCGCGGCGAGGGACTTTCTTCGTCGACGGTCAACGCACTATGGGGATTTTTCAACCTCGCCGTCGGGTACGTTCTTATATGCCGTGTCGGAAACTTTGATTTGTATTCCACTGCTGACGTGGTTGTCTCCGGATCAGGTGTCCTTTCGATGAGCGTGATGATGGCGCGCATGTTCGGACGCTTTCATGGCGGCAACACGCCGATCACTCGTGAGTGAGATGAAAGGCACCTTCCGTTCGCTAAGCCACTACAACTACCGCGTATGGGCCAGCGGCGCGATCGTGTCCAACATCGGCACATGGATGCAGCGCACCGCCCAGGACTGGATCGTCCTCACCCAGCTGACCCACAGGAATGCGACCGCCGTCGGTCTGGTGATGGCGCTCCAGTTCGGACCCCAGCTTCTGTTGCTGCCCGTGACGGGTTTTGCGGCGGATCATCTCGATCGGCGAAAACTCCTTATCGCCACTCAGGCTTCCATGGGTCTGTTGGCGCTGGGACTTGGCATCCTCACCCTCGCCGGGCTCGTCCACTTGTGGCATGTCTACGTGTTCGCATTTCTGCTTGGATGCGTTGCCGCATTCGACTCACCCGCGCGCCAGACATTTGTCGCAGAGCTGGTCGACGAAGCTCATCTGTCGAACGCCGTGGCGCTGAATTCCACGTCATTCAATGCCGCGCGAATGATTGGCCCAGCCATCGCAGGCGCCCTCATCGCCATCGTCGGCTCTGGCTGGGTATTCCTGATCAATGCGGTCTCGTTTGCCGCCGTCATTGGCTCGCTCACCCTGCTTCGCGTTAGTGAACTCCATCGTGGCAGCAAAGCCGTCCGAACCCCCGGCAGTCTCGTCGAAGGTTTTCGGTATGTCTGGAAACGACCCGACCTGAAAGCTGTGCTGCTCATGCTTTTTCTGATCGGAACCTTCGGTATCAACTTCCCGATCTTCATCTCGACCATGTCGGTCACTGTCTTTCATGCCGGAGCGAGCCAGTACGGACTCTTGACGTCGATGATGGCGATCGGATCCGTCGTCGGCGCGCTGCTGGCAGCGCAGCGAGGCAAGCCCCACATTGCACTTCTGCTCGCCGCTGCGGGCGTCTTCGGCTTCGGCTTCGTACTGGCCGCCCTGATGCCCACCATTGGGCTGTTTGGCCTCGCACTCATCGTCATTGGCGTGTCCACACAGACGCTCACCACCTCGACGATCAGCCTGGTGCAACTATCCACCGAACCGGCCATGCGCGGGCGCGTGATGGCGATCCTGCTCGCGATCGTCCTGGGCTGCACCCCGCTGGGCGCACCTCTGGTCGGCTGGGTGGCCGATACGTTCGGCCCGCGCCGGGCACTGGGCGTCGGCTCAGCCTCCGGTTTTGCCGCAGCGATCGTGGGGATCCGTTACCTCGTGAGGTACCACCATCTGCGCGTGCGCATCGACGGCGGCCGACTTCGCATCAGCATGGATGATGGAGAGGCAATAGCCGAGTCACGTCCGTCCCAACCGACCGTCGCTGAGGAGGAGATCAAGTTGATCCGCTAGACGCAGTCGTGCATTCAAACGGCGATTGATCTGGCCTGAAGATACTTCGCACGCATGCCCTTCGACTTCACTGCGCTACGCTCAGAGCCTGCCCCGGGCTCGATCCGAGGCCGAACGGTTAAGGCGCTTGGGGCCAACGGTTCAAACGATTATTTGTGGGCCGGATCAATGGCTCGCGTCATCAGGCACTCCCTTGGCAAGACGCAGATCATTGAACTTGCGCCGCTCGATGAGTGCATTGACCTTGCCCTGTGCATCACGACGAAAGACCAGCAGATTGCGCTCGTCGTCGCTGCCCATGAATACGTCCTTCGCAATGGGCTCAAGCACATTTGCCGGCCCACCTGGCTTGGTGACGTAGCTGAGCACACCGTGATTTTCACTTACGGTCCAGGCACGCTCGGGCGCGTAGCGGTAAGTACCGGTGTAGTCGCTGAGTGCGAGGTCGGCGACGGTCAGTTTCGGGGGCGCGGTGGGCAGGGTGACGTCTTCGGATCCGGCAAGTTTCCAGACGCCTGCCTGCTTCACATAAGTGAACAATGCAATGTAGCGAACTACGAAATTCTGGCCGTACACAGTCTCCTTCTCGTACTCCTCCGCCTGCAGAATCGCCGTGTCGCCGTACTGCTGCACGTGGACATCGCGCAACTCGATGCTGCCTGAAAAACCAGCCGGTAACGGTCGCAGGGAAGCCACCGTGTCGGCTTTGTGCGTGATACGGCCGAATTCGTCGATGATGACTGCGTCGTCGGTGAGCGTGCTTTGCCAGATGGCTTTGTCCCCTTTCGGGAGGGCGTCGTCCAGCGCCTGTGTGATCTGCAGCAATTCATCGCGCAGTGGCTTGGGGGCTTCGGCAGCTCGCGCCGACCAGGCCAGTCCCAAAGCAGCAAGAGTCAACAGGAATCCCAGCGATTGCATGCGCATGACGATGATGTCCCCAAGGATGACGCAAAGCATGCGCCGCGCCTTGGCCACACACCTGTGCATGAAGTCACTACGCCTTGGGCAAGGCGGTGAACCCCTTCGATGGCTGGCCAGGGGTCTGGCATGTGGTAGCACCGCCGTGCGCGTCGCTCCGGCCGCATCGCGAATTTCCGGTGCATGACCGTGGACTATTTCCATACCACCGATGCAAGCAATCCCGACAGGCCGATCCAGCACAACTGCACGCCGATGCAGAAGATCACAAAGGCAAACAGCCGCATGGCGACCTGGGTACCCACGGCGCCAAGCAACCTTTCCAGCGCGCCCGCGAAGCGCACGCATATGTAAATGCTTGCGCAGAGGATGATCAGCGCCGCGCCCACTCCCAAAAAGTGTCCCGCTGATGGCCCTTCGCTCGGCGTGCCGGTGCCAAGCGCGATGGCTACGGCAATCGAACCCGGCCCCACGGTGAGTGGTAGCGTCAATGGATAGAACGCCTTGGAGCTCAATGAGCCAAGTTGCTGGTGGGCCCGCGTCACCTGCGTTTTATCGTTGCTGTCGTCATCGTCAGGCTGGTTCAGCAAGTTCCAGCCAGCCATGGCGATCACCAGGCCGCCCGCCACCCGCAGCACGGAAATCGAGATACCGAAGAACGACAGCACGTAGGCGCCGATCAACAGCGATCCAAGCAGGATCGCAAAACTATTTGTGGTGATGCGCGATGCCAGGTCGGCCCGCTCCGCCACTGTCGCGTGGGGAACCATGCTCAATACGATGATCCCCGAAGCCATCGGATTGATGATCGGAAACAGTCCGGTGACGAGCAACAGAACGGTCTGAACGAAGTCATGCAGCATGGCTCATGTCCTTCCGACTAACCATTGAACGTGACGCCCAGCGCCAATCAGCGAACCGTGGCCGGACCAATAGCAACCCCTTCCTGCAAGCCTAGCCCAAGAACGTCAGGTCCGCTAACCCCAAACCACCGCGATGCGGGCCGCTTTCGAAGCTTTTCATCAATGCTCGCTGCGCGTGGTATGCCGCTTGGCCAGCAACGCCACAACGTCGGTCAGCGACAGTCCCCGCGCACGCAACACTACGGTGAGATGAAAGATCAGATCGGCCGCCTCGCCGAGTAGCTCATGGTCATCCTGCACCACGGCGGCTAGCGCAGTCTCGACACCTTCCTCGCCGACCTTCTGTGCCATGCGACGGATGCCGCCGTCAAACAACTTCGTGGTGTAACTGCCCGGCGGGCGCTCGGCATGCCGTTGCGCGACTAGTGCATCGAGTTCGGCAAGGAACCCGAGCGGTGGCTGCACGCCTTCGCCGAAACAGCTGGACGTGCCAAGATGGCAGGTCGGGCCGTGTGGCTGCGCTTGCACCAGCAAGGTATCGGCGTCGCAGTCGATGCGGATCGACTTCAAGGCGAGCACGTGGCCGGAGCTTTCGCCCTTGGTCCACAGGCGTTGCTTGCTGCGACTGTAAAACGTTACCTGGCCGGTGCTCTGCGTGTGTTCCAACGCTTCGGCATTCATGTAGCCGAGCATCAACACTTCGCCGCTCAACCAGTGCTGCACGATCGCCGGCAGCAGGCCATCGCCCTTGGCCCATTCGAGACGACTGACATCGGTATTGGAATCGCTCATCGTTGCTTTTCCTTGATGCTCACAGGCGCACCGCCACGCCTTGCGCGTGCAGATATTGCTTGAGTTCGGGTATCCCGATCGTGCCAGAGTGGAACACGCTGGCGGCGAGCGCACCATCGACGTCGGCCTGGATGAACGCGTCGCGGAAGTGCTCAGGCGCACCAGCGCCTCCGGAAGCGATCAGCGGCACATGGCAGACAGCACGCGCTGCGGACAACTGCTCCAGGTCGTAGCCATCGCGCACGCCATCGCTACCCATGCAGTTCAGCACGATCTCGCCGGCGCCGCGCTGCTGTGCCTCGATCATCCAGTGCAGTGTCTGACGCGAGAGCGCCTGCGTCTTCGTAGGATCGCCGGTGTACTGGCGAACGCGCCATTCGCCGTCCGCATCGCGCAATGAATCGATGCCGATCACCACGCATTGCACGCCGAATGCGGCGGCCAGTTCATCGATCAGATCAGGACGTTCCAATGCCGGCGAGTTCACCGAGATCTTGTCCGCGCCGGCATGCAGCACGGCGCGCGCCTCGTCCACGGAGCGGATTCCGCCCGCGACGCAAAACGGAATGTCGATCACCCGCGCGACGCGCTCCACCCAGCCACGATCCACGCTGCGCCCCTCGGGGCTCGCGGTAATGTCGTAAAACACCAGTTCATCGGCACCTTCGTCGCGGTAGCGCAAGGCCAGCTCGACGATTTCGCCCATCACCACGTGGTCGCGAAAACGCACGCCCTTGACGACCTTGCCATCGCGGACGTCGAGGCAGGGAATGATGCGACGACTCAACACGCGAGCGCCTCTTCTACCGTGAAACGTCCTTCCAGCAAGGCGCGGCCGAGAATCACAGCCTGCGCTCCGGCATCGCTTGCAGCACGGATGTCTTCCAGTGAACGAACGCCGCCCGATGCCTGCACGGCGAGCTGCGGCACGCTATCGGCGAGGTGGCGATACAGATCGAGATTGAAACCGGCCAGCATGCCGTCGCGCTCGATGTCGGTGCACAGCAAGTGACGAGCACCACGCGCGGCATACCACGGTGCGAGTTCGTCCAGCGTGCGCGTTTCGCGTTCCGTCCAGCCGGCACTCGGCAACGTCCAGCGACCATCGATGCGGCGCGTGTCGAGCGCGATCGTCAGCCTTTCGGCGCCGTGCCCGGCGAGCCAGCCAGCGACCAACTCGGGATCGCGGATCGCCACGCTACCCAGCACCACGCGCTGCACTCCAGCGTCGAACAGGCGTCGCACATCGTCTTCGCTGCGCACGCCACCGCCGGCCTGGATCTGCATGCCGCTAGCGGCGATCGCCTGGATCACCGCGAGATTTTCAAGGCTGCCGGAACGCGCACCGTCGAGGTCGACCAGGTGCAACCAGCGCGCGCCGGCATCGGCATATCGCAGTGCCAACTCGCGCGGATCAGCAGCGTAAGTCGTCTGCTGGGTGTAGTCGCCCTGCTTCAAGCGCACCACGCGGCCGCCACGCAGATCGATCGCGGGAATCACTTCGAAGGTCATAGTTCGAGAAAATTCTGCAGGAGCTTCGCGCCGACCGCGGCGGAACGCTCTGGGTGAAATTGCATGCCGTGAAAGTTGTCGCGCGCGATCACCGCCGAGAACCCGTCGCCATAGTCGGTCGTGGCAAGGCTGTAGTCACCCACCGGCACCGCGTAGCTGTGCACAAAATACGCCTGGTCGTCAGCGCCGAGTCCGGCGAGCAAAGGGTGCGGCTGTTGCGCGACCAATCGGTTCCAGCCCATGTGCGGTATGCGCAATCCGGGCGCTTCGGCGAAGCGGCCTACAGACGCGGGAATCAACCCGAGGCAATCGGTGTCACCCTCCTCCGAATGGACGCACAGCAGTTGCATACCCAGACAGACACCGAGCACCGGCTGGGTCAGTGAGCGCAGCAAGTCGACCAGCCCCAGCTCGCGCAATCGTGACATGCCGGGGCCGGCAGCGCCGACACCCGGCAGGATCACTTTGTCCGCTGCAAGTATCGATGCGGCATCCGCCGTGAGCGCGGCATCCACGCCCAGCCGTTGCAAGGCATAGCGCACGGAACCGATATTGGTGCCGCCTGCATCGACGAGCACGACGCTCATTACAGCGTTCCCTTGGTGCTGGGCAGTTCACTGCCTTCGCGACGCAGTGCCTGTCGCAGCGTGCGCGCGACGACCTTGAAACACGCTTCGACCATGTGATGCGCATTTTCGCCGCGCACGGTCAGATGCAGATTCGCTCCCAGTGTCTCGCACAGCGAGCGGAAGAAATGCGGCACGAGTTCGGTCGGCACATCACCCACGCGCTCACGCGGGAAGCTGCCTTCAAACAAGAAATACGGTCGCCCGGACAAGTCGAGTGCCGCACTCGCCTGCGCTTCGTCCATCGGCAGTGTGAAGCCGTAGCGGCCGATGCCGCGCTTGTCGCCCAGCGCCTGCTTCAAAGCCTGGCCCAGCGCGAGCGCGCAGTCCTCGATGGTGTGGTGCTCGTCGATATGGGTGTCGCCATCGCAACGAAGTTCCAGCGCAAAGCCGCCGTGCTTGCCGATCTGCTCCAGCATGTGGTCGAAGAACGCGAGTCCGGTATGCACGTTCGGCTCGGCGACCTTGTCCAGGTCGACGCTGACCTTGATCCGGGTTTCCTTCGTATTGCGCTCTACGGTTGCAGTACGCGGTGCATCGAGCAACTGATGCGCGAGCTCAGCCCAGCTCACACCCTGCGGCCCCACACGGAAGCCGCGCACTCCCATGTTCGCGGCAAACTGCAGATCCGTCTCGCGATCACCGACCATGCCCGAAGATGCACGACTCCAGCCATCGTCGGCGAGATAGTGACGCATCATGCCGATGCCCGGCTTGCGCGTGTCTTTGCCCTCGTGCGGAAAGCTGTGGTCGATCAGCACCTCGCGAAAGGCAATCCCCTGTGAAGCAAGAATACGCATCAGCAGTTGATGCGGTCCGCTGAAATGTGGTTCGGGAAAACTGTCCGTGCCGAGTCCATCCTGATTTGTCACCATCACCAGCTCGTAGCCAGCAGTAACAAAACGCTGCAATGCAGCGATCACTCCAGGCAACAGAGCCAGCTTCTCGTAGCTGTCGATCTGCTGGTCGGCCGGCTCTTCGATCAGGCAGCCATCGCGATCGACGAAAAGAATCTTGCTGCTCATGCGGTCACCCAACCTGTGGGGGCGGCTTCAGCCGCGGCTGGCCCACTTTTAGGTGGCATCGTTCGCGACTGAAGTCGCTCCCACAAAAGCGTCAGACGCATGTCGCGGCCTCCTGCAGGACGGCAAGCACACGCGCATTCTCCGCCGGTGTGCCGATAGTGATGCGCAGCGCATCATCGAGGTTCGGGTAGCGGCGCACATCGCGTACCACGATGCCGGCGGCAAGCAGCCGTCCATAGATGGCGCCGGCATCGTCGAAACGTACGGTGAGAAAGTTCGCCTGCGACGGAAGCACGTCGCGCACACCTGGCAGGCGGCCTAGCGCGTCGTGCATCAGGGCACGCTGCTCGCGCACGATGGTCAGGTTTTCGCGTGCACTTACCTGCCCTGGCGCCGACAACGCAGACAACGCGGCGGCCACGCACGGTAACGGCAAAGGGTATGGCGGCATGATCCGACGCAGCAGCGCGATGACTTCGGCGTTCGCCAACAGACTGCCGACCCGTGCACCCGCGAGCGCCCAGGCCTTCGATAAGGTGCGCAAGACGGCGAGGTTGTCGTAGCGATCAATCAGGTCAGCGACGCTACCCGTCCCAGCGAACTCCACATACGCTTCGTCCACGACCAGCAGCGCACGGCCGACCAACGCCAGCGCCAGCTGCTCGACGCTCGTGCGCGGTATGCACTGGCCGGTGGGATTGTTCGGCGAACAGATGAAGACCAGCTTCACCGCCGGCGTAAGCGCGGCGAGTGCGGCGTCGACGTCCAAGGTGAAGTCGGCAGCCAGCGGTACCTCGATCACGCCGGCGTTCTGGATCTTCGCGCACACCGCGTACATGCCGAAGGTGGGCGGCTGGATCAGGATCGCGTCCTCGCCCGCGCGGCAGAATGCGCGCACCAGCAGATCGATCGCCTCGTCGCTACCGCGACCCACCAGCAGCTGCTCACGGCGCACGGCATAGAGATCGGCCAGCGCATCGACTAGCGCGGCCGGCTGCGGTTCGGGATAACGGTTGCAGCCCAGGCCGCTGTCACCGGGTGGTGCCCATGCCGATTCGTTTGCGTTGAGCAGGACCTGCCCGCCACTGGCTTCCATGCGCGCGGAGGAATACGGCTGCATGGCGCGAATTTCCGCCCGTGCGAGATCAAGCACGCTCATGCAGGACTCCCGGACGACATGCGCTCCAACGCCGTCAACCGCAGGGTCACCGCTCGACGATGCGCTTCCAGCTGCTCGGCCGCGGCCAGCGTCGCGGTGCACGGGCCGATCGCACGCAGGCCATCCGCACTCACTTCCTGCACGGTGATCTGTTTCTGATAGCTGGCCACCGACACGCCGCTGTAGCTGCGTGCATAACCGTAGGTCGGCAGCACGTGGTTGCTGCCGCTGCAGTAGTCCCCTACCGATTCAGGCGTCCACGCGCCAAGGAAAATCGAGCCCGCACTGTTGATGCCATCAAGCAATGCGCGTGGCTCGGCCACCTGCAGGATCAGGTGCTCCGGCGCGTAACGGTTGCTCACCTGGAGCGCCTGCTCCAGTGAATCGACCTGGATCAGCCTGCTCTGTGCCAAAGCTTGCCTGGCAATGTCAGCACGCGGCAGTTTGGCGCATTGCCGATCGACCTCCAGCGCCACTTCGTCCAGCAAGGAAGAGGACGGACTCAACAGGATGACTTGCGAATCCGGCCCGTGCTCGGCTTGAGACAGCAGATCAGCAGCGACGAATGAAGGGTTCGCCTCGGCATCGGCAATCACCAGCACTTCGGATGGCCCGGCGGGCATGTCGATGGCCGCACCTTCCGGGTCGGCGGATACCTGCAACTTCGCCTCGGTGACCCAGGCATTGCCGGGGCCGAACAACTTGTCGCAGCTGGGCACGGACTGCGT
>JBAPPP010000136.1:0-2070 GCA_049280175.1 Rhodanobacter sp. | reverse complement strand
GGCCAAGGCTCTGCTCCCTCCCCTGCTTCCAGGGGAGGGTTGGGGTGGGGTCGCCCTTGGCCTTCGACTTTCGAAGATCAAAAGCTTCACCCCCTCCCAACCTCCCCCTGCGAGGAGGGGGAGGAGCAAAAGCAACGCGCAGAATCGCCCTACTCCCGCCCGATCAGTCAGCCGCTGCGCCATCCGGACCGCGCACCGTCAGCGCATTGACCGTGCCGATGAGATCGCCGCGCCCGACACAGCGGCGCCTATGGAAACCGGCTTTCCCTGCCCCAATCTTTTACCGACACCCGGCAGTCACTTTGCGATCAACCGGCCGTATACAGCCCTAAACACCCCGCGCGGTATCATGCGCAGTCTCTCCTCCTGATCCACGGAACCCCTCATGTCCCTCGACCCCACCACCCGCGCACGTATCGAAACCATGCTGAAGGATCACCCCGTGGTGCTGTTCATGAAGGGTGACCGCCAACAGCCCATGTGCGGCTTCTCCGCGGCGGCCACCAACACGCTCAACGAGCTGCTGCCCGACTACCACACGGTCAACGTGCTGGAAGATCCGGAAATTCGCGAGGGCATCAAGGCCTACGGTGAATGGCCGACGATCCCGCAGCTGTACGTGGGAGGCGAACTGGTGGGTGGCTCCGACATCATCCGCCAGCTATACACCAGCGGCGAGTTGCACCAGCTGTTTGGCGTCAGCGCGCCGGACCGCACACCGCCGGTGATCACCATCACCGATGCCGCTGCCGAGGCGATCCGCCAGGGCACCGCGAATGCGCAAGGTGTGGCCTTGCATCTGGAAATCGGCCCCGATCACAGCGCCGGCTTCCAGCTGGCACCCGCTGGCGAACACGACATCGTTGCGCATGCGAACGGCCTCGAGGTGCATTTCGACCCGGCCAGCGCCCAGCGCGCCAAGGGCATCGTGATCGACTGGGTGTCGACCGTGCAGGGCGAAGGCCTGAGCCTGAAATTCCCCGGCGCGCAGGAGATCAAATCCCTCAGCGTGCAAGAACTCAAGGCTCGCCTGGCCGCCGGCAACATCACCCTGATCGACGTACGCCCGGCCCAGGGCCGCGCCCAGGCCGCACCGCTAGCGCAAGCACGCGTACTCGAAGACGAAGGCTACGAAAGCCTCGCTGCCCTGCCGAAAGACACCCCGCTCGCCTTCATCTGCCACCACGGCATCTCCAGCCGCGGCATGGCCGAACGCTTCGCCGCCCACGGCTTCAGCGACGTCTACAACGTGGAGGGCGGCATGGATGCCTGGTCACGTGAGGTGGATTCGAGTGTTCCGCAATACTGAGTAGCTTCGCCCGCATGAAGAGAAAAGCGCCCGCAGTGGGCGCTTTTTTTTGTCGCGATTCAGGCAAGCGGCGATCAGTTAACTCCGCAAATAGCCCACTTCGACACGGTTCAACAGCGGACAACATGCGTTCTGCCGCCAATGTAGATGTGCGCATACAGCAGCAGTAGGCGAACGCTTGCACGTTTTTAGTCCCCGGACGGCATGAATTGCTCGACCGAAAAAACATCATGCGAATCGCAAGAACTTGTTGGCATATCGTTATTTATTTCGCCAACTTCTTGCGATCGATGCAAATTTATCTCTGGCATGTGGACCCAGTCCGGGAAAGGCCCAACGGCCTTTCGTTACCCCGTGGCCGGGCGCCGCACGGCTTTCAAGTTTTTTCGTTAGCAATGATTTTAGGGAAGTTCAACATGGAATCGTTTGATCAAGGCAAGCTAGTCATTGCCGTGCGCATGGCCTTGGCCATGGGCGTACTTATCACCGCGGGCTCTGCTTTCGCTCAGGATGCCTCGGGCAACACGGATGCCAGTTCCAAAGCAGCCAAAAGTCTTGAAACCGTCGTCGTGACGGGCTCGCGGATTCGCAGCGTTGACGTGGCAACCGCGCAGCCGGTCTTCACCATGACCCAGGCGGACATCAAGAAGACCGGCATGGTCAACGTGGGTGACATCCTGCAAAACCTTACCGTGGTTGGCGCGCCCGACTTCAGCAAAGCGGACGTACTGGCTTCAGACTCAGAAGCGGGTGGCCAGTAC
>JBAPPP010000135.1:0-2448 GCA_049280175.1 Rhodanobacter sp. | reverse complement strand
GTACCTGATGCGCCGCCAACAGCGCGCCGAGTATGGCGATGGTCGCGTCGAGGTCGTCGGCAACCTGGCTCAGCGCCACCCGGTCGAAACCGCGGCTGCGCAGCGCGGCAGCCAGCGCGCGATCGTTGGACCGCCGGATTTGCCCTTCGCCGAGCGCAGCACCCACATCCACCAGCTCATCGCCAGTCGCAACGACGGCAACCGACGGCACGCTGGCAACCTCGACATCGGTGACACCATTCGCCGCGAGCACCGCCATTTCCGGCGCGCCAATGCGGATACCGGCATCCAGCAACAGCGCATCGATGACGCAGTCGGAGCCACGTGCGTGGATGAACTGGCTGAGTGCGGGTTGATAGCCTTCGGCCAGCACATAACGTTCGCCATCGCGTCGCGTCTGTTCGACCGGAACGATGCAATCGCAACCATCCGGCAACATCGCGCCGGTGGTCACTTCGATGCACGAACCCTCGTCGACCAGCGTTTGCGCCACCATGCCGGCCAGTTGCACACCAGCCAAGGTGAAACTGCGCGGCAACGACCCATTCCAGCGCAGCGCGATGCCGTCCATCATCACGCGATCAAACGGTGGCTGGTCCCGCTCGGCCCGGATCGGCTCGCGCAGGATTCGGCCAGCCGCGTCGTCCAGCGCCACGCGCTCGCTGCCGAACGACGGCATGTGCCGGGCGATCAGGGTTTCGGCTTCGGCAACGCTGATCAGCTCACTCATTGACGCAATGACCTGCAAGGCTGTGGCATGGCGCCAAGGCGCCGTGAAATGAAATCATGGTGGCATGAGCGACCTTTGACAACCGCAGCGGCGGCTACCGACGTCGTATTACGCACCCAGCGCCACCGCCTTGACCTGTGCCCACACCGTGCTCCCAGGCACCAGCTCCAGTGCATGCCACGAACGCCGGGTGATGCGCGCCAACAGCACACTGCCGCCCGCATCGAGCTGTACCAGGCATTGTGACGGATGATCCGCGTCAGCCATCGCCATCACGCGCGCGCGAATCTGATTCAGCGCGCTACTGCCCGTCTGGCGTTCGTGCGTCAGCACTACGTCGCGTGCGCCGATACGGCAGCGCAGCCGCTGGCCCAGGGCGTCACTGCGGCGCGGGACGAATAGCGTACCGCCGGCGAACGCCAGTTCAGTGAGATGGTCGTGCGCGTCGTGGCCGACCACGGTGCCTTCGATCACCGCGCCGACGGCTTCGGCCAGCGCCACGGGCAGGTCGAGGCGCGTAAGTGTTGCCTGCAGGGTTCCCTGCGCCACGACACGACCGGCGTCCAGCAAGACGAGATGATCGGCCAATCGGGCGACTTCGTCGATCGCGTGGCTGACGTAGATCATCGGCACCGCCAAGGCCGCATGCAGGCTTTCCAGCCGACCTAGCAGATCGTTCCTTGCGGTGGCATCAAGCGCCGACAGCGGCTCGTCGAATAGCAGCAAAGACGGGTCGGACATCAGCGCACGCACGATGGCGACGCGCTGGCGCTCACCGCCGGAGAGCGCATCGACACGCCGCCCCAGCAAGGCGCGCAAGCCGAACTGGTCGATCAGTGCGTCACGATCGATATGTTTCGGCCGGTCGGCGCGGCGATAGCCATAGTCCAGGTTGCCGGCCACCGAACGATGCACGAACAGGCTGGCCTCCTGCGTGACGTAGCCAAGCCGCCGCCGGTGCGGCGGCACGAACACGCGCCGTGTACTGTCCTGCCATACCTCGTCGCCAAGACTTACCCTGCCCTCGCTACTGCGATCTAGCCCGGCGATCGCACGCAGGCAGCTGGTCTTGCCGGCACCGGAAGGGCCGAACAGAGCGGTGATGCCATGGGACGGCAGCGCGATGTCGAGCTCGATCGCCAGCTCGCCACGACACCAGGCCAGTGAGGCTTGAAGCCCGCGGGGATCGGGCGCTTGGCGATCTGCCCCGCGTGGCTCAGTCACGTTCGACCCTGCGCGGACGCAACAACGTCATCGTCAGCAACGCCGCGAAAGAGAACGCCAGCAGGCACAGCGACAACGCTTGCGCCTGGGGGTATTCGCCCGCCTCGACGTGATCAAAGATACGCATCGACAACACTCGCGTGTGGCCCGGAATATTGCCGCCAATCATCAGCACGACGCCGAACTCGCCCATGGTGTGCGCAAAGCCAAGCACCGCCGCCGTGATGAAACCCGGCAGCGCCATCGGGCACGCAATGGAGAAGAAGCGATCGAGGGGGCTCGCCCGGAGGCAGGCCGCGACTTCCAGCGGCCGCGCCCCGATCGCCTCAAACGCGTTGTGCAACGGCTGCACCACGAACGGCAGGGAATACAGCACCGAGCCGACCACCAGTCCGCCAAAGGTAAACGGCAGCGCCGACAACCCCATCGTTGCGATCAGCCGACCTACCGCCCCGTGCGGACCAAGTAGCAACAACAGATAGAAACCCAGCACA
>JBAPPP010000134.1:0-1640 GCA_049280175.1 Rhodanobacter sp. | reverse complement strand
GTTTCGGCTGTACACGATGCACGATGCCGTGTGGGTCTACTTTCCCCTCGCCAGCCACTAAATGACCGTGCGCGATTCTGCGGCGCCACGATCGTGTAGATGGGGATGAAAATCTGCGGCTCGTTAGGGATTGTGTTGGTGTCTGTGACATCACAAATCCCCAGGAGCCGCAGAGATGTCGAGTTTAACGGTCTTTGTCGGATTGGACTATCACCAGGCGTTCGTACAAGTGTGCGTGATGGACGCGCAGGGAATCGTTCTCTCGAACCGGCGCTGCGAGAATTCGGCAAGACGGATTGTGGAAGCGGTGAAGCCGTACGGGGCGCGGGTCGCGGCAGCCATCGAGGCGTGTTGCGGAGCGGCCGCCCTGGCGGATGAATTGCTGGCCGCCGGCTGGCAGGTCTCGCTGGCCCATGCCGCCTACGTCAACAAACTCAAACAGAGCCCCGACAAGACCGATTGGTCGGACGCCCGGCTGTTGGCGGATCTGTTGCGCGTGGGCTACCTGCCGCGCGTCTGGCTCCCGCCGGCGGAACTCCGCCAACTGAGGCACGTGGTCCGGTACCGACAACAGTTAGCCGAAGCGCGGCGAAACGCCAAGTTGCGGGTCACGGCCTTGCTGCGAACCCACCGCATCGAGTCTGCGGTCCGGCGCTGGACCAAGGCTTGGATCGGCGCGGTGCGCTCCTGCAAGGCGCTGGGGACGGAAGGGAACTGGGTCGTCGGGAAACTTCTCGACGAGGTCGAGCGTGTTCAACAGCAGCTGGACGTGGTGGAAGCGCGGTTGGCCGCCCTGACGGCAGACGATCCGTTTGTGCAAAAATTGCTCTCTTACGTGGGAATCGGACTCGTGACGGCGGTCATGCTGCGGGCCGAACTGGGAGACCTGCGTCGCTTCCGTTCGGGGAAACAGCTCGCGCGGTTCGCCGGATTGAGCCCGCGGAATGCATCCAGCGGCCTGAAGCAAGCCGATGCCGGGCTAATCCGAGCCGGTAACCCCCAATTGCGGGCCGTGCTGATCGAGGCCGCGCACCGCTTGACACGGTGTGATCCGCGCTGGGCGACGCTGGGATCGCAACTGCGCAGCCGTGGCAAGCCGGGAAGCCTGGTGGCCGCGGCCGTCGCCAATCGCTGGGTGCGCTGGATGTATCATCAACTGCAGGATGTCCAGGCGTCGTGAGCTGGGCACAAAAACTCAAAACAAAGGCAAAAACCAAAAACCGTTCTTCGAAGGGAAAGAATTCAGGGAGCGAACGGAGATCAACCGCGAGAAACGTGGACCCGTGACGATCCGACGAGCTCGAGCATAACCTGGGCGGCCTTGGCCAGCTCGTTCGTAGATAGGGCAGTCGGATCGCACTCGAAACAACCCACTTGGGCTAACCGAACACCACGGGACGCTCGGATCGAAGAATGGGCCCCCACGACTCGCCAACGTCTCCAGGAACATCCTTGACGAACCGAAGTTTTTCATAGAAGGTTATGCTTCAGCATAACACTCTTCCGATCACGTGCGTCGTGCGCAGAAGAGTTATGCTGAAGCATAACCTACGAAATGTCGCACATTCGCGCACGGTGATTTAGCTCGGCAATCATCGCTTTGGTCGCCGCTTCGACGGCCTGTTCCCACTGCTCATCGC
>JBAPPP010000133.1:0-8789 GCA_049280175.1 Rhodanobacter sp. | reverse complement strand
GCCCCAGGTGGCGCCAGCCCTTGGCGCTGACCATGCGGCCGCGCGCGGTGCGGATCAGATACCCCTGCTGGATCAGATAGGGTTCGACCACATCTTCCAGCGTGCCGCGATCCTCGCTGAGCGCGGCGGCCAGTGATTCCACTCCGACCGGCCCACCGTCAAAATTCTCGATGATCAGGCTGAGCAGGCGACGATCCAGTTCGTCGAAACCTTCCGGATCGATCTTCAGCATGTCCAGCGCCGCTTGCGCCGCGGCCAGCGTGATCTCGCCACCAGCACGCACCTCGGCGTAATCGCGCACACGACGCAGCAGCCGATTGGCAATGCGCGGGGTGCCGCGCGAACGACGTGCGATTTCCTGTGCACCTTCCGTCGCGCAGGCGATGCCCAGGATGCGCGCGGCACGCCGCACGATCGCCGTGAGCTCATCGGCCGTATAGAACTCCAATCGCTGCACGATGCCGAAGCGGTCGCGCAACGGCGCGGTGAGCATGCCGGCGCGGGTGGTTGCACCGATCAGCGTGAACGGTGGCAGATCCAGCTTGATCGAGCGCGCGGCAGGACCTTCGCCGATCATGATGTCGATCTGGAAGTCTTCCATCGCTGGATACAGCACTTCCTCGACCACCGGCGACAGTCGATGGATCTCGTCGACGAACAGCACGTCGTTCGGCTCCAGGTTGGTCAGCAGTGCGGCCAGATCGCCAGCGCGCTCCAGTACCGGCCCGGAGGTGGAACGAAGGTTGACCCCCAGTTCGTTCGCGATGACATGGCTGAGCGTGGTCTTGCCCAGGCCGGGCGGTCCGAAGATCAATACATGATCCAGCGCGCCACCACGCTTCCTGGCCGCCTCGATGTAAATCGACAGCTGCTCCCGCACGGCCTGCTGGCCGAGATATTCGGCGAACCGCCGGGGACGAATCGTGGCTTCGAGCGCCTCGTCGTCAAGCTGGGCGGCCGCCGTGATGATGCGGGTATCGGTCATGTTCGTATTATGGCAGGCCCGCACGTCGCGTGTAGGAGCGCACCCTGTGCGCGATCAATCGGAGCCAAGAGCATTCGCGCACAGGGTGCGCTCCTACACAAACCTCAAATCTCGATCTGTGCTCCCAGCTCGATCAAGCGATTGCCGGGAATCTGGAAGAACGCGGTGGCCGGCAAGGCGTTGCGCGCCATGAACGCGAACAGCTTGTCACGCCACAGCACCATGCCGGGCCGTCCCTTGTCGGCGACGATGTTTTCGCGCGACAGGAAGAACGTGGTGTCCATCATGTCGAACGGCAGCCCGGCGTTCGAGCACTTCGAAAGCGCCAGAGGGATGTTCGGATCCTCGGCAAAGCCGAAGCGCAGCGACAGCCGGTAGAACTCGTCGCCCAGCGGCACGATGTGAATGCGTTCGTCGGCATCGGCGGCCGGCGTCTCCAGGATCTCTGCCGTCAACAACACGTTGCGCTCATGCAGCACCTTGTTGTGCTTGAGGTTGTGCAACAGCGCATGTGGCACGGCATTTTGGTTCGCGGTCAGGAACACCGCGGTGCCGGGAACACGCAGCGGCGGATGCTCGGCAATGTTCTCGATGAACGGCTCCAGCGCCAAGCCGCCCTGCTTGATCTCGCGCACCACCAGCTCACGGCCACGACGCCAGGTCGTCATCAGCACGAACACGCCCAGACCAAGCACCAGCGGGAACCAGCCGCCGTACTCGACCTTGATCAGGTTGGCGCCAAGGAAAGACAGGTCGATGGTCAGGAACAGCACGCCCGCTGCCACCACGGCGATACGGCTCCAGTGCCACTGGTAACGCGCCACGACCAGCGCGAGCATGGTGGTGATGGTCATCGTGCCGGTCACCGCAATGCCGTATGCCGCGCTCAGGCTGTCGGAGCTGCGGAACCCGAACACCGCCACCAGCACCATCACCAGCAGAAAGCTGTTGACCCACGGCACGAAAATCTGACCGGACATTTCGCGCGAGGTGTGCACTACCTGCATGCGCATCGAGTAGCCCAGCGACATCGCCTCCCGGGTCATCGAGAACGCGCCGGAAATCACCGCCTGCGACGCGATCACCGTGGCCACGGTAGCCAGACCGATCATCGGATACAGCAGGACCGACGGCACCATCTTGAAGAACGGGTTGTCGGCCGCCTCGGGATGGGCAAGTAGCAGCGCACCCTGACCGAAATAATTGAGAACGAGTGCCGGCAACACGAAGCTGAACCATGCAAAGCGGATTGGCCGCTTGCCAAAATGCCCCATGTCGGCATACAGCGCCTCGGCACCGGTGAGCGCCAGCACCACGCCACCGAGCGCAATGAACGCCTGTACCTTGTGGGTGATGAAGAACCGCACGCCATAGCTCGGGTATACCGCCCGCAACACCTGCGGATTTTGCACGACCATGTGCACGCCAAGCAGCGCGATCGTGACGAACCAAACCATCATCACCGGCCCGAATACGCTGCCCACTTTTGCTGTGCCATGACGCTGCAAGGCAAACAGGAAAAACAGGATCACTGCGGTCACCGGCACCACCCAATGCGCGAGACCGGGAGCCGCCACCTTCACGCCCTCCACCGCCGACAGCACGGAAATCGCCGGCGTGATCACGCCATCGCCATAGAACAGCGACGCGCCGAAAATGCCGAGAATGGCCAGCACCCAGCGCAACTTCGGCTTCTCGCGGACACTGCGCTGCGCCAGCGCCATCAGGGCCATGATGCCGCCCTCGCCCTTGTTGTCGGCGCGCATGATGAACACCACGTACTTCAGCGATACCACCAGGATCTGCGCCCAGAAGATCAGCGACAGTACGCCATAGATGCTTTCGGGCGTGGGTCGCATGCCATCGTGGCTGAGCGTGGTCTGCAGGGTGTACAGCGGGCTGGTACCGATGTCGCCGTAGACCACGCCAATGGCGCCCACCGCCAGTGCCGCAAGGCGACGTCGGGCGTCAGTGTCGCCGGTGCCGTGCGTGGTTTCGTGATTCACGGATTCAACCTCCGAGTGCGGCGCGCAGCGCCTTGCGAATGATGGTTTCGGCGCTGTCGCCGGCGGCGGCAACCTTTTGCACCAGACGCGTTACTTCGACCGGTTTATACCCAAGCTGTTGTAGCGCCACCGTGGCCTCGCCCGCCGGATCGAGCGGCGCTCCGGGGCTCATCGATGTACCCGGCAGAGTGACTCCAATGCCGTCCACGCGATCGCGCAATTCCACAATGATACGTTCGGCGGTCTTCTTACCGATGCCGGGAATCTTGGTCAGCGCGACCACGTCACCCGCATGTACCAGCCGTGCGAAGTCATTGACGGAGGCACCGGACAGCACGGCCAGCGCAATCTTCGCGCCGATCCCACTGACCTTCAGCAGGTTGCGGAACAGCGCGCGCTCGGCTTCATGCAGAAAGCCATACAGCGATACGCCGTCTTCCTTCACCGCGTGATGAGTGAGCAGGATCACTTCCTTGCCGATGCCCGGCAAGTCATAGATCGTCGACATCGGCGCTTCCAGCTCATAGCCGACACCAGCAACTTCGATCAGCAGCCATGGCGGCTGCCGGGAGATCAGGGTGCCGCGCAGACGACCGATCATCGGCCTCGCCTCCATACCAATTTCATCGGCCTCGCTTTCATTCCCATCTTCATCGGCCTCGCCTCCAGGCCGTGCGCGGGATGCCGACGCGTGCCAGGCTGGCGCGGGTATGCGCGTGCGTCACCGCGATCGCCAGTGCATCGGCGGCATCGGCCTGCAGCGGACCCTTGAGGCTGAGCAGGATGCCGATCATGTGCTGTACCTGCGTCTTGTCGCTGCGGCCATTACCGACTACGGCCTGCTTTACTTCGGTTGCTGCGTATTCGTGCACCACGATCCCCCGACTGACTACCGCACAGATCGCGGCGCCACGCGCCTGCCCCAGTTTCAGCGCTGAATCGGGATTACGCGCCATGAACACGCGCTCGATCCCGCATTCCACCGGCTGATGGGCGGCGATGATGTCACAGAGTTCTTCAAAAATACGTTTCAAACGCAACGGAAAGGTGGCCTCCGAGGCCACCGCCAGCGCGCCATGAAAGACGTGGGTGAGCTTGCCTGCAGGGTCGACGTCGATGATGCCTACGCCGGTCCGCTGACTGCCCGGGTCGATGCCGATGATTCGGGTCATGGAGACAGGCGATAGGTCATGGGAAGCCGTATGCAGCGGCGGGCGAACCCGCCGGACCGCGCTTACGGATGAGCCTCATCGGGCGGCAGCACCGCGTTGTGATAGATCTCATGCACGTCGTCGAGCTCTTCCAGCCAGTCGATCAGATCGAGCAGCGTTTCCTGGGCCTCGGCGGGAATCGCCACGCGATTGGCAGGTCGCATCACCACTTCGGCGCGCAATGGCTTGAGGCCTGCGGCAGCGAGCGCCTTCTGCACGGTTTCAAAGCTGTCCGGCGTGCACAGCACACTGCTCTCACCGGACTCGTTCACGACGTCGTCGGCACCGGCATCCAGCGCGGCTTCGAGGATCTTCTCCTCCTGCCCGGCATCGCCACCGGTGGCAAAGACCAGCTCACCGCAGCGGTGAAACTGGAACGCCACCGAACCACTGGTGCCCAGGTTACCGCCGTGCTTGGTCAACGCGTGGCGCACATCGGCAACCGTGCGCACCGGATTGTCGGTGACGCAATCGATGATCAGCGCGATGCCGGCCGGGCCATAGCCTTCGTAGCGAAGTTCCTGCATATCGGCGCCGCCATCGGCACCGGAGCCACGCTTGATGGCGCGATCGATGGTGTCCCGGGTCATGTTCGCCGAGAGCGCCTTGTCCACTGCCGCGCGCAACCGCGCATTGCTGGCCGGATCGGCCACCCCGGCGCGCGTCGCCACCGTGATCTCGCGGATCAGTTTGGTAAATACCTTGGCGCGCTTGGCGTCTTCGGCATTCTTGCGACCTTCGATGGACGGCCCTCTACCCATGACATTGCCTGCAGTGAATCAGGTTGATAAGCCGGTAATTTTACCTGATTTCGACTCGCGTGCCGGTCGCGTCGAGCAGGCGGGCTGTGGCAGTAATCCTGTGCTAGGCGTGGGTGAATTGTCCGCTGCGCAGGAATTGCCCCACCTGTCGCGCCACATCCACCGAAAACAGCAGTCCCGTATGGTTGGCCTCGACCACGCAGTGATCGGCCAGGCCCGGCAGCCGGGTCTCGTCGACTGCCACGGTACCGTCATGTTGACCCTCGAAATGGCCCAACACGGCGCCCAGACCCAACGGCATGCAGCCGGCGATCATGCCCACCTCGCGCGGCCCGTCCCAGCGCTCAAATCCTTGCTGCAGCAGCTCGCGATTGTGCCCAAGCAAGACCTCACCGCCGCGACCCCAGCCGGCAAAGCCGCGCGCCGCGGCGCTGCCCTTGACTGGCGAGCCGAGGCAGACGATGCGCCCCTGTGGCAATTCGCGTGCTTCGAGGCAGGCACGCAACGCCAGTAATCCCCCAAGGCTGTGGCCAACCAGATGCACCGCATCCGCTTCCGTGGCCAGCTCAGCCATGCGTACCTGAAGTCGATCCAGAATGCGTTGCTGGGTAGCCGCCACACTCAGGTAGTCGAACCGATGCACCCGAAAGCCGTCTTCCATCAGCCGCCGATGCAGCATGGCCAGCGCGAAACCGCGCATCCACAAGCCGTGCAGCAGGATCACATGATCGGACATGATGCCAATGAGACCTGAGGCGAAGTGGAGGAAACGGCAAGACTCCCGCAAGCAACAACGTTTAGCCCAATCAGGACCGAAGCCCGGTCAACCGACCTGCCATCACGCGACAGGCGCGTCACTGGCCAGCACCTGCACGTGCAGCTCCTTCAACTGTGCCGGCACGATGATCGACGGTGCGTCGGTCATCAGATCCTGTGCGCTGGTGGTCTTGGGGAACGCGATCACGTCGCGGATCGATTCGGTGCCTGCCATCAGCGCAGCAATCCGATCGATGCCAAACGCCAGGCCGCCATGCGGTGGTGCGCCGAACTTCAGCGCCTTCAACAGGAAGCCGAACTTTGCGTCAGCCTCTTCCGCGCCGATACCGAGCAGCTCGAACACCGTGCTCTGCATGTCCGGCCGATGGATACGGATCGAACCACCGCCGATCTCGTTGCCGTTCAATACCATGTCATAGCCGCGACTCACGGCGTTCGCCGGATCGGCACGCAGCTGCGCCGCATCGTCCACCTTCGGGGCCGTAAACGGATGATGCAGGGCCACGTAGCGTTGCGCTTCGGCGTCGTATTCGAACATCGGGAAGTCGGTGACCCACAGCGGTTTCCAGCTGTTCTCCACCAGGCCACGATCCTTGCCGACCTTCAGGCGCAAGGCACCCATGAAGTCAGTGACCGTCTTCCAGTTGCCGGCACCGAAGAACAGCATGTCGCCGCTCTGCGCGCCGGTGGCCTTGAGGATGCCATCCAGCGCTGCATCGTCGAGGAACTTCGCGACCGGCGAATTGATGCCTTCGCGACCCTTGGCCAGATCGTCGATGCGCAACCAGGCCAGGCCCTTCGCTCCATAACGCGAAACGTATTCGGTTAGCCCATCGATGTCCTTGCGGCTGAGCGTGCTGCCACCGGGCAGGCGCAGCGCGGCGACGCGACCGTTCGCATCGTTGGCCGGCTCGGCGAATACCTTGAACTCGACATGCTTTACTGCATCGGCGATATCGACCAGCTCCAGCGCGATGCGCAGGTCGGGCTTGTCCGAACCGAAGCGACGCATCGCTTCGGCCCAGGTCATGCGCGGGAACGTCGCATCGAGTTCGACGCCCTGCACTTCGCGGAATACATGGCGGATGAGTTCTTCCACAAAATCCTGCACGTCGTGTTCTTCGACGAAGGCAAACTCGAGGTCGAGCTGGGTGAACTCCGGCTGGCGATCGGCACGCAAATCTTCGTCGCGGAAGCAGCGGGCGATCTGATAGTAGCGATCGAAGCCGGCCATCATCAGGATCTGCTTGAACAGCTGCGGCGACTGCGGCAGCGCATAGAACTGGCCCGGGTGCACGCGGCTCGGCACCAGGTAATCGCGCGCACCTTCCGGCGTGGCCTTGGTCAGGATCGGCGTCTCGACGTCCTGGAAGCCACGCTCGTCGAGGTACCGGCGCAGCGCCTGCACCAGCTTGATGCGCTTGCGCATCATCTGCTGCATTTCCGGCCGCCGCAGGTCGAGGTAGCGATACGTCAGGCGCATCTCCTCATTCGGATTCTCGTGCAGCGCGAACGGCAGATCCTTCGCGGCGTTGAGAATCTCCACCGTCTCGGCGAGCAATTCGATCGTGCCGGTTTTCAGCTTGTCGTTGACCGACAGCCGCTTGCGGATCGTGCCGGTGACGCGCAGGCAATACTCGTTGCCGATCTCGCCAGCTACCAGGAACGCCGCCGCGTTGTCGCGCTCGATCACTACCTGGGCAAGACCTTCGTGATCGCGCAGGTCGACAAACGCGACATGGCTCTGCAAGCGAAGGGTGTTGACCCAGCCGCACAAGGTGACGGTCTGGCCGATCAGCGCCTCATCGATGAGGCCGCAGTAATGCGTGCGCATGCGCTTGGAACTCCGGGCCGCAGGGCGGCTGAAACAGATGGAAAAGACCGGGAATCTTACCACCGCTGCGCAAAGGCCTGTTCATAGTCTCCCCATGGCTCGCGCGCAAAACGTTCCGCGAAAGCGCTTTCAACGTCGCAGGACCAAGCGCTTGCGGCCTCATTCTCTGCGGGTGGTTCTAAGTTGGCCTCGAGGCGCCCCCTCCCCGGCTCGCAGGGGAGGGTTGGGGTGGGGTCGCTCTTCGTCCGAAGATCAAAAGCCACCCCCTCCCAACCTCCCCCTGCAAGCAGGGGGAGGAGCAACATCATCGCGTTCTCGCTGGGTCACAAGTGTTCGCGATCACCGGACGCCCCGCTTCGTTCAATCGCTGCTGCTGGATGTGCCTGATGCCGCGGTAGGCGCAGGGGTCGCTGCCGGAGCTGCAGGTGTCGCGGTGGCCTTATCGGCTGATGCGGCTTTGGTGCTATCTCCGCTACCGGTGTCCCCAGCCAGGTTGCGCTTCTTGTCGCCATCCTTCTTGAAATCCGTTTCGTACCAGCCGCTACCAGCCAATCGGAACGACGGCGCGCTGACCATCCGCCGCAGGTGTGGCGCATCGCAGGCGGGACAGACCGTGGGATCCGTGTCGGACAGTTTCTGCAGACGGTCGAAGCGATGACCGCAACCGCTGCATTCGAATTCGTAAATGGGCATGAAGGTTCCAGACTGTCCAGCCAACTCCAGGTTGGCAACTGGCCATTATCGGCCCGTTCGGGGGGATTTCAACGCATTCCGGCACATGCCGCGGTTGCTCCCGCCGCATGTACCGGTGCTTTCACATGGCTGTCGGCGCTCAGTCAGTGCTGGCTAAACACCAGATGCCCACCTGCTGCCGCTACCCGGATCACGGCGCCCGGCGCATAGCGACCCTCCAAGATCTCCTTCGCCAGCGGATTCTCCAGCTGCTGCTGGATCGCCCGCTTCAGCGGACGTGCGCCATACACCGGATCGAAGCCGGCGTTACCCAGCAACGCCAGTGCATCGTCGCTGACTTCCAGCTTGAGCTGACGTTCGGCCAGACGCTTTTCCAGATAGGTCAGCTGGATCCTGGCGATGGAGCGAATCTGCTTCTTGTCCAGAGGGCGGAACACCACCAGCTCATCGAGCCGGTTGATGAACTCGGGGCGGAAATGCCCCTGCACCACGGCCAGTACCGAGGCCTTCATCTGCATGTAG